>JAKAIH010000325.1 GCA_021825225.1 Pseudomonadota bacterium | reverse complement strand
GGCGAGGGCGCGGCGCGCGAACTGGCCTACACCGGGCGCAAGGTCAGTGGCGCCGAAGCGAAGGAGCTGCGCCTGGTAAACCAGTGCTATCCGGACCGCGATGCGCTGCTGGCGGCGATGCGCGAACTCGCCGCCACGCTCGCGGCGAAGCCGCCACTCGCCTTGCGCGGATGCAAGGAAATGATCACCTATGCGCGCGACCACACGGTCGCCGACGGGCTGAACTACGTCGCCACCTGGAACGCGGCGATGCTGCTGTCCACCGACCTGGACGAAGCGCTCACCGCGGGCCGGGAAAAGCGTGCGGCGAAATTCCGCGACTGAGCTGCGTGCGGGAACAGCCGGCTCTTAGCCGCAGAACCAGCCGATGCCCCCTGCCGATCCGGTCGATTTTTTTGAACGGCAATTCCAGCGCCAGGTGCGCGAGGACGATTTCGCGCTCAATCCCTTCGAGCAGCTGGCGCTGCCCCATGTCTCAGGAAGCGTGCTCGACCTAGGCTGCGGCCTGGGCAACCTCAGCCTGGAGGCGGCGCGGCGCGGCTGCAGCGTAATCGCAGTCGACGCCAGCCCTACCGCGGTAGAGCGCCTGCGCGCGGCGGCACTGCGCGAGCACTTGCGGCTGGAGGCAATGCGGGCCGATCTGGACGGATACTGCATCGAGCGCGATTACGACACCGTCATCGCCATCGGACTGCTGATGTTTTTCGGCAAGGCGCACGCACTCGCTTTGCTGCAACAAATCGGCGAACGGGTGAATGCCGGCGGCTGTGCAATCGTCAACGTCCTCACCGAAGGCACAACCTACCTCGACATGTTCAAGCCCGGCGAATACTACCTGTTCGGCACGAACGAACTGGAACAGGCTTTCGCCGGCTGGAGCCTGCTTGCGTCCCGGCACGACAGCTTCCCGGCGCCCGGTGGGACGCGCAAAGAGTTCGCGACCCTGATCGCGCGGAAAACCGCGACCCAAGTCTGAGCGCCAATTCGCGCCGCCTTATTTTTTCAGCTTGCCGATGTATTTCTTGCGGAACTTGGCCACCTTGGGCTGCACCACCATCATGCAGTAAGGCTGGTAGGGATTGCGCTGGTAATACTCCTGGTGCTCGACCTCGGCAATGTAGAAGCTGCCCGCGGGCGTGATCTCGGTAACTATGGGCTTATCCCAGGTGCCGTCGGCCTCGAGCCCGGCGACCACTTGCTCGGCCGTCGCCTTCTGCCCCGGGGAATGATAGAAAATCGCCGAGCGATACTGCGGGCCGTAGTCATTGCCCTGGCGGTTGAGCGTGGTCGGGTCGTGGATGACGAAGAACACTTCCAGAAGCTCGCGAAAACTGATCACCTCCGGATCGAAGCGGATCTGCACCACTTCGGCGTGGCCGCTGCTGCCGCTGCACACGTCCGCGTAACTGGGGTCTTTCAGATTCCCGCCCATATAGCCGGACTCGACCGACTGCACGCCCTTGAGGTCGTCGAATACGGCTTCCAGACACCAGAAGCAGCCGCCGGCCAGGGTGGCGATTTCAATTGCGGTTTGCGACTGCGCCATGTGACTTGCCTCTTTCACGGAATACAGGAAACTGCCCGGTTTCGGCGTCACGCCGAAACCACGCACATCATAGCGGATGTTTCGCCGATTTCGCCGCAAGCACGCGCAAGGCGAGGAAAGCGAAGGGGAAAAGCGCATGCCCGGCGGTGCCTTGACGTGGCCGGCGCCGAAGGTCTACATTGGTATGCGCACGGACGTGTGTAAACTGTGCAACACCGCCTCGGGCAAGTCTTATCAATCCGACATAAGGGGATTTCGATGAAAAATATTTTCGTCCGCTATATCTGCCGCATGTTGATTGTATGCATGGCGGCAGTCCCGTTCAGCGCTTACGCCGGCATGGTCGGCACCGCTCAGATTGCCGCCGCCGCGCAGACCCAGGCGGCACGCGACAAGCTGCACAACTTCCTCGGCCGCAGCGAAGTGCGCAATCAGCTGCAAAGCCTGGGCGTCAGTCCCGCCGCCGCGCAGGCGCGCGTCAGCGCCATGACCGACACCGAAGTGGCGAACGTCGCCGGGCAGATCGACAGCCTGCCCGCGGGCGGCTTCAGCGGCTGGGCAGCCGCGGCGGCGCTGATCGTGATCGGCCTGATCTGGTATTACTGGGTCAAGTGACGGCGCCGTCCCGGCCGGTTTCACACAAAGCCCGCCTTGTTGCGGGCTTTGTTCTTTTGACCTGCCTGTTGGCAGGCTGCGTCAGCCTGCCGCAGAGCGGGGCACTGCGCCAGAGCGCGGCAGACCTTCCCGTACGCGCGGAACTGGATGCGGTGCCGTTCTTCGCGCAGGAGGACTACCAGTGTGGCCCGGCCGCGCTCGCGATGGCGCTGAACGCCGCCGGTGTGGCCGTGACCCCGGACGCGCTCACCGACCAGGTATACATTCCCGGGCGCAAGGGCAGCCTGCAGGTGGAAATGCTCGCCGGCGCGCGGCGCCACGGTCTGCTCGCCTACGAACTCGCCCCCGAGTTGAAGGATGTGCTCGCCGAGGTGGCTGCCGGCAACCCGGTGATCGTGCTGCAGAACCTTGGACTATGGGCATTCCATCCCTACTGGCACTACGCCGTGGTCATGGGCTACGACCTGGAGAAGGGCCAGGTGCTGCTGCATTCGGGCACCAAGGCGCGCCGCGCCATGGCGATGGGATTGTTCGAGTTCCTCTGGATCGATGGCGGCCGCTGGTCCATGGTCGCGCTACCGCCGGGACGACTGCCGGCGAGCGCGCAGGAGGGAAAGTTCGCCAGCGCTGCGGCAGCGCTGGAGCAGAGCGGGCAGGTTGCCGCAGCGCGGCTCGCCTATTCAACTCTGCTGCGACGCTGGCCGGCCAATCTCGTCGGCTTGATGGGTCTGGGCAACACCGACTATGCGCTCGGCCGCCTGGCACAGGCCGAAGCCGCGTTCCGCAAGGCCGTTGCTGCCCATCCCCTCGAGGCCGCCGCATTCAACAACCTCGCGCAGACGCTGGCGGACCAAGGCAAGCTGGATGCAGCGCTGGCAGCGGCGCGCAAGGCAGTGAGCCTGGGGGGGGCCAGCCTGCCGGCGGCGCAGGCAACGCTGCAGCAGATACTCGACAAGCGGCGCTGAAGCGAACTCGCGGCTGCGCACGGTGCGCGCGCCCCGCCTCTATGCACCGCTATTTCTTTTTCTTCGCTTGCAGGATGGTGCCTTTGCAGCGGCGCGCGCCGCAACGGCACTGATACAGGCGCTTGAGTTCGGGCGTGTGCCTTTCCTCCAGCTCGATGCGGTAGTTGTAGCTGAGTTCCTCGCCCGGGCGGATCGCGCGCAGCGTCTCGATGTAGATGCGGTTCCCGTCGTCCACGGCCTCGCAGTTGGGGGCGCAGCTGTGATTGATCCAGCGGGCGCTGTTGCCCCCGTTGGTGGCATCGATCACCATGCCGTCGTCCAGCGCAAACAGAAAGGTATGCGGGTTGTCGTCGTTCGCATAACGCTTGTCCACCTGCGCTTCGGTCAGCTGTTCGCCCTTGTACTCGATCAGACGGGTATGTGCGGGAATGTGGGTCGCGGCAAATACGCCCTTGCCATGTATGCCGGAACTTCGCACCACGAAACGGCGGCGCGGCTTGCTCTTTCTGGTAACCATTGATCTCGCGGATAGTGTTGTATGCAGGGCGCGATTCTAGACCATTTTGCGGGGCGCCGGCTGCATTTCCCGGCTTCTGGCTGTAGACTTTGAGCACGTTATAGCCGAGGCCCCGCCATGAACGATCCTGCCGCTGCGTCATTGGAGCGTGCGAACAACCAGCCGCCGCTGCTCGCCGGCTACAACGCCTGGGAACAGGACGCGATACTGCGCGCAGCGGTCGAGCGCGAAGGCGGCGCCTGGATAGCGGAGCGGGCGCACAGGCTGGGCGAGCTGGTGGGCAGCGAGCACTTGCAGACGCTCGCCGATCAGGCCAACCGCCACCTGCCCCAACTGCGCACCCATGACCGCTTCGGCGAGCGCATCGATGCCGTCGACTACCATCCGGCCTATCACGAGCTGATGGCGCTGGCTTTCGGCGCGGGGCTGCACTCGGTCGCCTGGAAAGCAAGGCGCGACGGCGCCTTTGTCGCGCGCGCCGCGCTCAACTATTTGTGGAACCAGGCGGAGAAC
>JAKAIH010000324.1 GCA_021825225.1 Pseudomonadota bacterium | reverse complement strand
GTCGGCACCGGCGGCGTGCTGCTGCCCTACTACAGCGCGCTCAAGGTGGCCGAAGTGTTCCGCATGCTCGAAGCGCTGTTCCCCGGACGCATCGATCTCGGTTTGGGCCGTGCGCCCGGAGGCGACCTGCTGACCGCGCAGGCCTTGTCGAGCGGTGCGTACTCGGCGGCCGACCATTTCGCCGAGCAGGTGCAGGACCTCGTCGGCTTTCTCGACGACGCACTGCCCGCCGACCATGCGTTTGCGCGGGTGAAGGCGATGCCGGCGGGACCGAGCGCACCACCGGTGTGGCTGCTGGGCTCGTCCGATTACAGCGGCGCGCTTGCCGCCGCGCTGGGTCTGCGCTTCGCGTTTGCGCATTTCATCAGCGCGCAGGGCGGCGACTCGGTGACGCGCGCTTACCGCGCGCGCTTTGCGCCCTCGGCGCGCGAGGCTGCGCCGCACGCCATCGTGTGCACCTTCGTCATCTGCGCCGAGACTGCCGCCGAGGCGGAAAAGCTGGCTGCCAGCATCGATCTGCGCCGGCTGCACATGGCGCAGGGCCTGAACACACCGATTCCGAACCTCGCCGAAACCGAAGCGCGGCAATACTCCGAGCGCGAACTCGCCTACATCCGCGCGCAGCGTGCGCGCGCCGTGATCGGCGATCCGCGCCAGGTGCGCGAGCGGCTGCTGCAGTTGCGCGAGCAATTCGAGGCCGATGAACTGATGATCCTCACCATCACCGGCGACTACGCCAGCCGCCTCAAGTCCTACCAACTACTGGCGCAGGAATTCGGACTGCAGTGAAAACCTCGCGCGAACTGACGCTCAAGCTCGCCGCGCCCGCGGATGCGGCGCCGATCGCGGCGATGTCGCGCGAGCTGATCGAAGCCGGGCTGCCCTGGTCATGGACGCCCGAGCGCGTGGCGCGCAATCTCGTCCAAGCCGACACCCTGGTGCTGACCGCGCGCGACGGCGCGGCCCTTGCCGGCTTCGCCATCATGCAGTTCGGTGAGGAGCGCGCGCATCTTTCGCTGCTCGCGGTGCGCCCCGATTGCCGGCGCCAGGGGGTGGCGCGGCGCATGCTCGAATGGCTGACCGCGTCCGCGCTCACTGCCGGCATCGCCAGCGTGAAGCTCGAATTGCGCGCTTCCAATCTGGATGCGCAGCGTTTCTATCTCAGCCAGGGATACGCCGAAACCGAGCGCATCCCCGGCTATTACCGCGGCCTGGAAACCGCGCTGCGCATGCGGCGCGACATCCGCGTCAAGAGCTAGATCCGCCAGCGCAAGCGGGTGCGCCCGCTTACATCGAGATCGAACCTTCGCGAAAGTCGGTCTTGTCCAGCCACACGTTGAGCAGCACCGGCTTGCCGGCCTTGGCCGCGGCGCGCGCCCGAGCAAGCGCTGCGGGCGCATCGGCGGTCTTGGTCAGCAGTATGCCCTCGGCACCGAATCCGGCGGCGACCTCGTGATAGGCGCTGCGCGCTAGCACCGTGCCCACGTCGTCGTGCAGCATTTTCACCTGCTCGCGCGCGATCTGGGTCCAGCCTGCGTCGTTGCCCACGACCGCGATCACCGGGATGCCGTGGCGCACAAAGGTATCGAATTCCATCAGGCTGTAGCCGCAGGCGCCGTCGCCGTAGATGATCCAGACTTCGCTGCCCGGGCGGCATAGCGCCGCTCCGAGCGCAAAGCCCGCGCCCACGCCCAGGGTGCCGAACACGCCTGGGTCCAGCCAGGACAGCGGCGCGCGCGGATGCAGAATGTAGGAGGCGGTAGCGACGAAATCGCCGCCGTCAGCCACCATCACCGCGCTCTCGCCGGCAGCCTGATCGAGCGCGCGCAGGAATGCGATCGGATTCACCTGCTCGCCGGGCGGCGCGGCCTGCTGCTCGATTTCGGCCTCGCGTTTGAGGTCGCGCGTGCGCAGCTCCTCGATCCAGGAAGTCCAGCGCCGCCCCGCCTGCGCCAGCGGCGCGGCAAGGCGTTCGAGGAACAGTCCCGCGTCGCCGATCGCCGCAATGTCCGGCCTGCGGTTCATGCGCGCTTCCTTGGCGCTGCGGTTCGCCGCGATCAGCGTGGCGCTGCGGCGCACGTGCCGGCCATAGTCGAGACGGAAGTCGCAGGGCACGCCCGCGAGCAGCACGCAGTCGGATTCGCGCAGCGCCGCGCGGCGCTGATGCCGCATTTGCAGCACATGGTCGCGTCCGAGCAGACCGCGCGCCATGCCGGACAGATACACCGGAATGCCCAGCCGGGCCACCGCTGCGGCGATGCGCGGCGCCTCGGCCGCAAGCGCCAGCGCCTGGCTGCCGATCACGAGCAGGGGCCGCTCGGCGCGCGCCAGCGCCGCCGCCGCCGCGGCCACGCTGCTCGCGCGCGCAGACGGCGGCGCGACACTGCGCACTTGCGGCGCCGCCGCTGCGCTACTGCCGGCGAACATTTTCTCCACATGCCGATTGAGATAAAAGCGCAGCAAGCGATCGGGGATGCTCGTGCCCTTGCCTGCGGCCTCGGCGTACCACTGACGTATGCTCGCTTCGTCGTAGAGCAGATCGACCGGGCATTCGATGCACACCGGACCCGGCACGCCGCTGCGCGCCACCGCGAACGCCTCATCCACCGCCGGACCGAGTTCGCGCACAGCGCGGATTTTCGTGAACAGCTTGACGTGCGGCGCGATCAGCGGCCGCTGGTCTATGTCCTGCAAGGCGCCGCGGCCCTGCAAGGCAGTCGGGGCGGCGCCGCCGAACAGCACCAGCGGCGATTGCGCGAGCTGCGCGTTCTTGAGCGCGGTGATGGTGTTCGCAAGTCCCGGGCCCGCGGTCACCGCGGCGACGCCGGGCACGCCGGAGAGGCGCGCCACCGCATCGGCGGCGAACACCGCAGTCGCTTCGTCGCGCACATCGACGATGCGGATGCCGCGTGCCTTGGACGCGGTGAGGATGGGCGAAATGTGGCCGCCGCACAGCGTAAACACAAAGCGCACCCCATGCGCCGCCAGTGCGGCAGCTACGCGCTCGCCGCCGTGGCTGGCGATCGCCTCCATTTTCACTGGTTCTTCTCCTTTGCCAGGCGCTGCTGCACCAGCAGCTTGTAGTCGATTTTACCCACGCGCGTCTTCGGCAACTCGGCGCAAAATTCGATCTGGCGCGGGCAGGACCATTTGATCAGCTGCGCGCGGCAGTGCTCGATCAGCGCGCGCTCGGTCTCGGCATTTGCCTGCGCAGCATCCTTGAGCACGACGAAAGCCTGCACCCGCTCCACCTGCGCCGGATCGGGCATGCCGGCGACGCAGGCCTCGGCCACCAGCGGATGCTGGTACAGCACTGCTTCGACCTGCGCCGGATAGACGTTGAAGCCCGAAGACTTGATCATGCGCTTCAGGCGCACGGTGAAATAGAAGAAGCCGTCGGCATCCATCCTGCCGAGGTCGCCGGTGTGCAGCCAGGTGCGGCCATCGGCATGCACGCGCAAAGTCTCGCGCGTCGCTTCCGGATCGTCGAGATAGCCGAGCATCACCGCCGGCCCGCAAACGCAGATTTCGCCTTCTTCCCCGGGCGGCAGTGCCTGTTCCGTACCGACGCGGCAGATCTGCGCCAGCATGTCGGGAAACGGTATGCCGATCGAACCCTCGCGATATTCGTCCAGCGGCGTCGCCATGATCGCCGTAACTGCTTCGGTGAGGCCGTAACCCTCTAGCAGTTTCACGTTGCCGCCGCGCTCGGCCACGAGCTTTTCGAAGCGCTCCTTCACCGGCCGCGGCAGCGTGTCGGCGCCGGAGAAGGTGGCGCGCAGGCAGGACAGGTCGGCCTTGGCCAAAGACGGATCGCGCGCGAGCGCTTCGTACAGCGTGGGCACGCCCACCAGCAGATTCGGGCGCTTCGTGCGCAACAGTTTCGCCACCACCTCGGCGCTGAACATCGGCACCAGGATGGACTTGCCGCCCGCCATGAACGCGGCGTTCACGCACACGCCCAGGCCGAAACCATGGAATATCGGCAATATGGCGAGGATCGAATGGCCCTGCGCCAATTCCCCCCAGGCCGCTGCCTGCATGCCTTCGGCGATGAAATTGCGGTTCGACAGCAGAATGCCCTTGGGCAGCCCGGTGGTGCCGCCGGAGAACAGGATGGCCGCCGGATCGTGCGTGCTCGCCGCGGCCGGCGCCGCCGCAGGAT
>JAKAIH010000323.1 GCA_021825225.1 Pseudomonadota bacterium | reverse complement strand
CGACGACAGCCGGCAACGCGCGCTGAAACAGGTAGAGCAGGCGACGAAGGAGATCCAGAAGCGCATCGCGGAGGCGCAGGATCGCGCCAAGAAACTGGCCTCGGAGAAGGAGTTCTACCTCAAGAAGCCGATGCCGAAAAAGCTTCAGGACGACATCAAGAACAACGAGATCGACCTCAAGGTGCAGCAGGACGCGCTCGCGTCGAAGCGGAAGGAACTGGGCGAGATCAACGCCAAGTACGACGAAGACAAGCGGCGTTACATGGAGTTGACCGGCGCGAAGCCGAAGGCAGCGCCCGCGCCGAAGAAATAGCCCTGTACATTACGGTTATCGGGAAAAAAGCGGCGCGAGGGGTTTAAACAAGACCGCCTTTCGTCCGCGCAAAATCCGAGCGCTGCGACAGGGTGACGTGCGCAAACCTCAGCGCGCGAGCTTCTTCTTCAGGATCTCGTTGATCTGGGCCGGGTTGCCCTTGCCCCTGGTCGCCTTCATCGCCTGGCCGACGAGCGCGTTGAAGGCCTTCTCCTTGCCCGCGCGGTATTCCTCGACGGATTTCTGATTGGCGGCGAGCACGCCGTCGATGACGCGCTCGAGTTCGCCTGCGTCCGAGATTTGTTTCAGGCCTTTGGCTTCGATGATCGCCGCGGCTTCGCCCTCGCCGTTCCACATGGCATCGAACACGTCTTTGGCGGTCTTGCCGGAAATGACCGCGTCCAGAATCTGCTGCAGCAAACCGGCCAGTTGCCGGCTGCCGATCGGCGATTGGGAAATTTCGAGCCCGGCGCGCTTGAGCGCACCGAAAAACTCGCCCGTGATCCAGCTCGCGGCGAGCTTGTGGCCGCCGCCGAGCGCTTTGACCAGGTCTTCGTAATAATCGGCCACTTCGCGCGATGAAGTCAGCACGCCGGCGTCGTAGGCCGAAAGCTGGTGATCACGGATATAGCGCTCGCGTTTCGCCTGCGGCAATTCCGGCAGTTCGCACCGGATCTGTTCGATCGTTTCATCGCTTACCACCAGCGGCAGCAGGTCGGGATCGGGAAAATAGCGGTAATCGTGCGCGTCTTCCTTGGTGCGCATCATGCGCGTCTGGCCCGTGTCCGGGTCGAACAGCACCGTCGCCTGCTGGATGCTGCCGCCGTCCTGCAGCGTCTCGATCTGCCAGCGCACTTCGTATTCGATCGCCTGCTGCAGGAAGCGGAAGGAGTTGAGGTTCTTGATCTCGCGCCGCGTGCCGAGCGCGGCGCCCGGGCGGCGCACCGAGACGTTGGCGTCGCAGCGGAACGACCCCTCCTGCATGTTGCCGTCGCAGATGCCGATCCAGCGCACCAGCGCATGCAGCGCCTTGGCATAGGCCACCGCCTCCTCCGCGCTCCTCATGTCGGGCTCGCTCACGATCTCCAGCAGCGGCGTGCCGGCACGGTTGAGGTCGATGCCGCTCATGCCGTGGAAGTCCTCGTGCAGGGATTTGCCGGCGTCCTCCTCCAGGTGCGCGCGCGTGAGCCGCACGGTTTTTTCGCCATCCTGGGTAAGGATGGAGATGGCGCCGCCGGTGACGATAGGCAGTTCGAACTGGCTGATCTGGTAGCCCTTGGGCAGGTCGGGATAGAAATAATTCTTGCGCGCGAATACCGAGCGGCGGCTGATGACTTCAGGGCCGCCCACGGCCAGGCCGAAACGGATGGCCCGCTCCACCGCGCCCTTGTTGAGCACGGGCAGCACGCCGGGCAGCGCGATGTCCACCGCGCAGGCCTGCACATTGGGCGGGGCGCCGAACTGCGTCGCCGCGCCGGAAAAGATTTTCGACACGGTCGAGAGCTGCGCGTGGGTCTCGATGCCGATGACGGTTTCCCAGTCCATCGCCTACTCCACGCCCGCCGGTTGGCGCAGATGCCAGTCGGTCGCGAGCTGATACCGGTGCGCGGCATGGAGCATCTTCGCCTCGGCAAAATAATTGCCCGCGATCTGCAGGCCCACCGGCAGGCCGCCTTCGCCGAAGCCGCAGGGAATCGACATCGCCGGCAGGCCGGCGAGGTTGGCCGCGACGGTGTAGATGTCGTTGAGGTACATCTGCACCGGATCGGACGCCTTGGCGCCGAGCGCGAACGCGACGCTGGGCGAGGTCGGCCCCATGATCAGGTCGCATTGCTTGTAGGCTGCGGTGAAATCCTGCGCGATCAGGCGGCGGATTTTCTGCGCCTTGAGGTAATAGGCGTCGTAATAGCCGTGCGACAGCACGTAGGTGCCGATGAGGATGCGCCGCTTCACTTCGGCGCCGAAGCCCTGCGCGCGGCTCTTCGCGTACATGTCGGCGAGGTCGCCGTATTCGGGGGCGCGATAGCCATAGCGCACGCCGTCGAAGCGCGACAGGTTGCTTGATGCCTCGGCCGGCGCGATCACGTAATAGGCGGGCACCGACAGTCCCGTGTTGGGCAGGCTGATAGCGATGCGCCTGGCGCCGAGTTTCTCGAACTGCGCCAGCGCCGCTTCCACCGCCGCCGCGACATCGCCGGAAAGGCCGTCGCCGAAATACTCTTTCGGCACGCCGATGCGCAAGCCCGCGAGCGGCCTGGCGCGATCAGCGGCGCTCGCTTCGAGCAGGCGCGCAAAGTCCTCGGCCGGCCGCTCGAGGCTGGTCGAGTCGCGCGCATCGAATCCGGCCATCGCGTTCAGCATCAGCGCGAGGTCCTCGGCGCTCCTGGCCATCGGCCCGCCCTGATCCAGGCTGGAGGCAAAAGCGATCATGCCGTAGCGCGAGACCACACCATAGGTGGGTTTCAGGCCGCAGATGCCGGAAAAGGCCGCGGGCTGGCGGATCGAGCCGCCGGTATCGGTGCCGAGGGCTGCCGGCGCCATGCGTGCGGCCACCGCGGCGGCCGAGCCGCCGCTGGAGCCTCCGGGAACGCGCGTACGGTCCCAGGGATTTTTCACCGGGCCGAAGTAGCAGGTTTCGGTGGACGAGCCCATGGCAAACTCGTCCATGTTGGTCTTGCCCAGGATCACCGCGCCGGCCGCGTTGAGCTTTTCCACCACATGCGCATCATAGGGGCTGACGAAATTGGACAGCATCTTCGAGCCGCAGCTGGTGCGCCAGCCCTTGGCGCAGAAAATGTCCTTGTGCGCCACCGGTATGCCGCTGAGCGGCTGCGCCTTGCCCGCGGCGATCAGCGCGTCGGCTGCGCGCGCCTGCGCCAGGCTCTTGTCGGCGTCGACGGTGACGAAGGCGTTGAGTGCGGGATTGAGCCGCGCCACGCGATCGAGATACGACTGCGTCAGCTCGGCGCTGGAGATTTTCTTCTGCGCAAGCAGGGCGGAAAGCTGTTTGAGTGTGGAATTGAACATGTGGACGCGGGGCGCGCGACCCGCGGCGCTAGGCGCGGACCGCACAGCAGCGGCTGCTATTCGATCACTTTCGGCACCAGGTACAGGCCGTCTTCCACCTGCGGCGCGATCGCCTGGTAGAGCGTGTGCTGGTCGCTTTCGGTGACCCGGTCCTCGCGCAGGCGCTGCACCACGTCCTGGCCGTGCGCCATGGGCGCCACGCCTTCGGTATCGACCGACTGCATCTGCTCGATCAGCCTGAAAATGTCGTTCAGGTGGCCTTGGGCGGCGGCCGCCTCGGCATCAGTAATTTCGATGCGGGCGAGCCAGGCGACCCGTTTGACCTGCGGCAGGGACAGCGGCATGGAATTTGCGCCAAATGGTGCGTTAAAGTGCGGTATTATAACGCATTTACCAGCCCCCTTCGAATTGGAACACTAGCCAATGTTTGGATTTTTACGCGGTTATTTTTCGGATGACCTGGCCATCGACCTGGGCACCGCCAACACGCTGATTTACGTGCGCGGCAAAGGCATCGTGCTCGACGAACCCTCGGTCGTCGCCATCCGTCAGGAAGGCGGCCCCAGCGGCAAGAAGACGATTCAGGCGGTAGGCAAGGAGGCGAAGCAGATGCTGGGCAAGACGCCCGGCAACATCGTCGCCATCCGGCCGATGAAGGACGGCGTGATCGCCGACTTCACCGTGACCGAGCAGATGCTGAAAATGTTCATCAAGAAGGTGCACGTTTCGCGCCTGCTCTCACCCAGCCCGCGCATCATCATCTGCGTCCCCTGCGGTTCGACCCAGGTCGAGCGGCGCGCAATCCGCGAGTCGGCGATCGGCGCCGGCGCGGCGCCGTTCTTC
>JAKAIH010000322.1 GCA_021825225.1 Pseudomonadota bacterium | reverse complement strand
CGCTGCCAACCACGACGACATCGAAATCGATGGGCTCAAGTGCGCTTTTGTCGAGTGCGGAGAATAGATCCTCGACCCCTTCGGCCAGCCACTGCGGGCGATAGTTCATGGCAACGCTCCCTTTCGTTGCGTGTCCTGCACGGCACGGCGCTTTTCCTAGCGCCTTAGCACTGCGAGCATGGTCTCCTTGAGCTTTTCCGCGGACACGGGTTTGTGCAGGAACGGCAGGCCGCTCGCCTGCGCTTCGCGCAGCCGCTCGGGAGCCGTATCGCCGCTTACCATCAGCGCCGGCACATCGCCCAGGCGCACGCGCAGCCGGCGCACGGTCTCGATGCCGTTTTCGTGCTGCGCCAGGCGAAAATCGGCGATGATCACATCGAGGTCCAGCGCGTAATCATCGAGCAGACGCTGCGCCTCGACAAAGCCGCTGCAGGCTGCGACGCGGCAGCCCCAGGACTCGAGCAGCGCGCGCATGCCCACACGCACACTCGGCTCGTCGTCGACCACGAGTACCTTGGCGCCGGCCAGCGCACCCGCATCAAGCGGTTCCGGCAGGCGCGGCGGCTGCGGCGGCGGGATTTCCCCGGACAAGCGCGCCAGGGTCACTGCGAAGGTGGAGCCGCGCCCGGGATCGCTCTCCAATTCCACTTCAAGACCGAGCAAGCGCGCCAGCCGGCGCACTATCGCCAGCCCAAGCCCCAGCCCCTTGCCGCGGTCGCGCTCCGGATTACCGACCTGGTAGAACTCCTCGAATATGCGTTCGCGCTCGGATTTGGGGATTCCCGTGCCGGTGTCGCGCACGGCGATGCGCACCGTCTGCTCGTCCAGCTCTATATCCAGGCTTACGCTGCCCGCCGCAGTGTACTTGAAGGCATTGTCCACCAGATTGCGCACCACGCGCTCCAGCAGTAAGGGATCGGTATCCACATGGGCATCGGCCGGCGCGACGCGGAAGGACAAGCCCTTTTCGCGCGCCACCGGCCGGTATTCGGCCTCGATGCGCTCGATCAGCGCCCTGACGTTGACGCGCTGCAATTCGGGCCGCACCGCACCGGCATCGAGTTTGGAGATATCGAGCAGCGAGTCCACCAGCGTCGACAGCGACGCGAGCGCCTTGTTGATGTGGCCGGCGATCTCGGCCGTGGTGCCATCGACGGCGCGCAGCGTCAGGGTCGCGCTGAAAAGCGACAGCGCATGCAGCGGCTGGCGCAGATCATGGCTGGCCGCGGCGAGGAATTGCGACTTGGCGCGGTTCGCCTCCTCCGCGCGGTCGCGCGCGAACAGCACCTCCTGCCGCTCGCGCTCCAGCGCCTCGAGCAGGCGTTCGTTCTCGTAGCGGATCACGAACGATTCGCGCACCACGCGCTCGTTGTCGCGCACGAAAAACACCTGGATCAGCCCGAACAGCAGGATCAGCACCGCCACCGCAATGCTCTGTGCATCGCCTGCCATCGACCACAGCAGCACCAGCGGCAGCAGCGCCGGCGCGACGTAAGCGTAGAACGCGCGCGCATAGGCGGCCGCTGTGGACACCCCGCCTGCGGTCCAGCATACGAGAATCATGGTGAGCAAGGCCCGGCCTTCCGCATGCAGTGGCGGGAAGAACAAGGGGCCCGCCGACCCGGTGAACACTCCGGCGGCAAACGCCAACCACACCATGTGACCGAGCGCGCGCTGCACGTCGACGGGCGGGTTATGCAATTGGCGCAGCGCATAGGCGCGGCGCACGAACAGCAGCGCGACCAACGCCACTCCCCATAATCCCACCTGGTACAGCGGCGCGTGGCCCGATACGACGTAGGCAAGCACAGCAGCAACGATCGCGATCACAAAGGGCGAGCGCGTCGCCTGCCGCGCAAGCAGATTGAGTTGCTGGCGCCGCAGGTGAGCGAGCCGGACCGGATCCTCGTCCACTTCCATCGCCGCGCCTTCGCGCTCGATGGCCGCACCCAGCGCAGACGCCTCAGGCAAGCTTCAGCCCCAGCTTCGCCGCGGCGTACACCGCCTCGGTGCGGTTATGCGCTCCCAAGGCCATGAACACCGCGGAAAGGTGCGCCTTGACCGTGCCTTCGGACACGTCCAGTTCGCGCGCGATGACCTTGTTCGCCTTGCCTTTTATGATGCAGCGCAACACGTCCATCTGCCGCGGCGTCAAGCCGGGCAGCGTGTCGGCACTGACACCGGCCTGCGCCGGAGATGGCATCGGCGCAGGGGCCGGGTGCGCCGCCGCGAGTACTGCCGGCGGCAGGTACACGCCCTGGGCGAGTACCAGACGCAGAGCCTGGATCAGCACTTCCGGCGTCGATGATTTCGGAATGAAGCCCATTGCGCCGCCTTCGATCGCGGCGCGCACCACGCCCGGATCGTCCTCGGCAGAGAGCACCACCAAGGGCGTGCCGGGAACTGCGGCGCGCAAGGCCGCAAGCGCGTCCATGCCGTTCAAGCCGGGCATCTTGAGGTCAAGCAGCACCAGGTCGTAGCTGCGCGCCGCAAGCAGCTCGAGCGCCTGGGCGGCGTTACTTGCTTCGTCCATGTCCAAACCCGCATCAAGACTGCGCAGCAGGAACCGCATGCCTCCCCTGAGCAGGGGATGGTCGTCTATAAGCAGAATAGTCATGTCTGGCGCTTGCGTTGGCGAAACGGGCCGAGCATACCCCAGCCGAGGGCTCGCTGCATCCTAGCCGAATGGCTAGGACTTTTGTCTAGGGTCCCCGGTCAAGCGACGATCCCCGCCGCCGAGAGGCATCCGCGCGCCGGCGCCCCGGCTGACGGCGATTCGCAGTAAGCCGCCAGCGAGGAAGGCCGTCCCGGTCGGATGGCGCTCGTCTTACGGCGGGCTGAACCGCGGGCCCAGGCAATAGCGGCAAATGCCCTGCAGCGGCCAAACCGGGCACTTAGCCGATCGTTCATATGAGAAAATACGCCCTGCTGCAACCTCACTGGAACCGCAATGCAACTACCATTGGAAGGTATCAAAGTGCTCGACCTGAGCCATGCGCTCGCCGGGCCGTTCTGCTCCACCATGCTCGCCGACTACGGCGCGCAGGTGATCAAGATCGAACCCCCCGGCCTGGGCGATATCGCGCGCGCCTGGGGCACGCCCATGGCGGGCGGGGAAACGGATTATTTCGTGAGCCTGCATCGCAACAAACAGGGCATGGTGCTCGATCTGAAGAACGCCGAAGGCAAGGAAACCTTCCTGCGCCTGGTCGAGCACTGCGACGTCGTGCTCGAGAACTACCGTGCCGGCGCACTCGCGCGCCTGGGGCTGGATTACGCAACGGCGCGGCTGCGCAATCCCGGCATCATCTACTGCTCGATATCGGGCTTCGGCCAGGACGGCCCCTACCGCGACCGCCCCGCGCTCGACCTGATCCTGCAGGCGGAAAGCGGCATGATCAGCGTCACCGGCGAGGCCGGCGGACACGGCGCGCGCGCCGGCGTCTCGATCGCCGATCTGACCGCCGGCATGAACGCCGCCTTCGGCGTCATGCTCGCGCTGCGGGCGAAGGAAAAAAGCGGTATCGGACAGTCCATAGATGTGTCGATGATGGAAGGCCAGCTTGCGCTGCTCAGCACCATGATAGGAAACTATTGCGCCACCGGCGAGATTCCCGGCCCCATGGGCACCGCATACAAGGCGCTGCTGCCCTACCAGACCTTTCGCACCGGGACGCGCGACCTGGCACTGGCCGTGGGCAGCGAAAAGCTGTGGAAAATCTTCTGCCCGGTGATCGGATGCCCCGAATTGGCCGACGACCCGCGCTTTCGCACCAATGGCGAGCGCAACCGCAACCGCGAGGACCTGATCGAAAAACTGCAACAGGTGTTCCTCAGCCGCAGCTACGAGGAGTGGGAGGCGCTGCTGACCAAGAACGGGATTCCGGTGGGCGCGATCAACAACCTGGCGCAGGTGGTCGACCATCCGCAGGTCAAGGCGCGAGGTTCGCTGGTGGAAATGGATCATCCGCGCGCGGGCAAGCTGCGCGTCGTCGGCGTGCCGGTACGCCTGTCCGCGACGCCCGGCACGATACGCTCGCCCTCGCCGGCGCTGGGCGAACACACTGCCGCTGTGCTGCGTGAGTTGCTCGGATCAAGCAGCGCGGAAATCGACGCGCTGCGTGCCGCGGGCGCCTTCGGCGCCTAACCGGGTGTTGAAAAAGGGGGCGACGCCCCCTATTAGA
>JAKAIH010000321.1 GCA_021825225.1 Pseudomonadota bacterium | reverse complement strand
GGTGTAGTCGCCGGCGAGAATCAGGCGGGCGAAGGCCTTGGAGCCGGTGACATTGGTGCGCTCGCCGACGTTGACGAACAGCGAGTCGTCGCCGATGTTGAGCGGCTCCAGGCCCGACAGGCGCAGCTTCTTCTCGATCTGCGGGACCTGCCGCGGCGGCAGATCCTTCACCGCGCGCGCGATGGCGCGGATATGCGCCGGCGTGGTGCCGCAGCAGCCGCCGACGAGATTGAGGAAACCGCTTTGCGCGAATTCCTGCAGCTGGCCGGAGGTATAGTCGGGCGTCTCGTCGTAGCCGGTTTCCGACAGGGGATTGGGCAGGCCCGCGTTGGGATAGCAGCTGAGGTAGGTGTCGGCGACGCCGGACAGCTCCTCGATATACGGCCGCATCAGCTTCGCGCCGAGCGCGCAGTTCAGGCCCACCGCGAGCGGGCGCGCATGGCGCACCGAATTCCAGAATGCCTCCGGCGTCTGCCCGGTGAGCGTGCGCCCGGAGGCGTCGGTGATGGTGCCCGAGATGATGATCGGCCAGCGCCGGCCGCGCGCCTCGAATGCGCAATCGATCGCGAACAGGGCCGCCTTGGCGTTGAGCGTATCGAAAATGGTCTCGACCAGGATCAGGTCCGCGCCGCCGTCGAGCAGGCCGCGCAGCGACTCGCCGTAGGCGGCGACCAGGGTATCGAAGTCGATGTTGCGAAAGCCGGGGTCGTTGACGTCGGGCGAAATCGAGGCGGTCTTGGTCGTGGGGCCGAGCACGCCGGCGACAAAGCATTGCCGCCCGGGCGCTTGGTGCATGCAGGCGTCCGCGGCCGCGCGCGCAAGGCGCGCCGCCGCGCTGTTGATCTCGTACACCAGATCCTGCAGGCCGTAATCGGCCATCGACGGCGCATTGGCATTGAAGGTATTGGTGGAGACGATGTCGGCGCCCGCTTCCAGATAGGCGTCGTGGATCTCGCGGATGATATCCGGCCGGGTCAGCGACAACAGGTCGTTGTTGCCCTTGAGGTCGCGTCCGAAGGCGGCGAAGCGCTGACCACGATAGTCCGCCTCGGCGAGCTTGTAGCTCTGGATCATCGTGCCCATGGCGCCATCCAGGATCAGGATGCGCTCGCCGAGCAGGCGTTCCAGCAGTGCGGCTTTGTGCATAGAGTGTGTCACGAAATGATGGGATATCCCCGAGGGGACTTCCTCCGGGCGCATCCCCTCATATTCCCCTAAGTCAGAGGCTGTTTCACACATTCCGGAACAGCCATTTTTACGATGCGACGCCCAAATAAAAAAACCCGCCCTGCCAGCCAGGTACGGGTTCCCTCGCTTTAGCAGTATTTGTTTTTCGCCCGGCCCGGACAGGCGGCGCCCGCAATCTGAATCAAATCGGCGCTGTGCGGGATTCTAGCGTGCAAATGCGCTCCCTGTCCATCCGCGCGGTTCCGCGTGCGCGCCTCGGGCGCGGAGGCTTTATACTACGTTTTTCAGCGGCGAAGCCCGATACCATGCAGCACCTCACCCCCAAGGAAGCCTACGAATTCCTGCGCCAGAATCCGGGCGCGGTATTCATCGACTGCCGCAGCGAAATGGAATTCCTGTTCGTCGGCCACCCGACCGGCGCGATCATGATTCCCTGGAACGACGGCCCCGACTGGGAGGTGAATCCGCATTTCGTCGGCCACGTGAAAAAAGCGGCGAGCGTGGATCGTCCGCTGGTGCTGATCTGCCGCAGCGGAAATCGCTCGCTAGACGCTGGCGCGGCGCTGGAGAAGGCCGGTTTTACCCAGGTGTACAACGTGCTGCACGGCTTCGAAGGCGAACTGAACGAGCGGCACCAGCGCAATACCACCACCGGCTGGCGTCACGACGGCCTGCCCTGGGAGCAATGCTGATATTCCCGGATCGGCTATGACCCGGCCGCGCGCCGGGTCAGGTCCGGGTTCTGCATGAATGTCTGCCGTGAAATCACCTGAGCGAGCCTATCCGCCGCTGCGCCTGGCGTTTGCCATGTGGGGCCTGGGCGCGGCGTTCTATCTGATCGGCTTTTATCAGCGCGTCGCCCCGGCGGTGATCACGCGCGAACTGATGAGTGAGTTCACGCTCGGCGCGGCGGCGCTCGGGAATCTTGCAGCGTTTTACTACTACAGCTATGTGGCGATGCAGATTCCGGCAGGCCTGCTCGCCGATCGCTGGGGGCCGCGGCGCGTGCTCACCGCAGGAGCGGCTATCGCGGCGGCGGGCACGCTGCTGTTCGCGCTCGCGCCCGGATACGCTGTCGCGGGCCTGGGCCGCCTGCTGATAGGCGGTTCGGTCGGCGTCGCCTTCGTCTCCATGCTCAAGCTCGCCGGCCACTGGTTCGCGCCGACGCGTTTCGCCATGCTCTCCGGCCTCGCGCTCGCCTGCGGCGTGCTCGGTGCGGTATCTGCCGGCGTGCCGCTGCGCTTCACGGTCGATGTCTTCGGCTGGCACAAAGTGTTTGGCGTCGCCGCCGTGATTACTGCGCTGCTTGCGGTGGCGATCTGGCTGGCGGTACGCGACGACCCGACCGAGCGCGGTTACGCCAGCTACGCGCCGGCGCTGCCGGCGCACCATGCGCCGATAATGGAGAGCATCAGACGGGCCCTCGCCACGCGCAACGTCTGGCTGGTGTTCCTGATCTCGGGCGCGGTTTCGGGGCCGACGCTTACCTTCGGTGGCCTGTGGGGCGTGCCCTTCCTCAGCACCCATTACGGCATCAGCACCTCGCAGGCCTCGATGATCACCTCGCTCCTCCTGGTCTGCTGGGCGGTGGCGGGGCCGTTCGTGGGCGCGCTCTCGGACCGCTTGCGCCGGCGCAAACCACTGTATGCCCTGGGCGCCGTGCTCGCCACTGTGGGATGGTGCTGCGCGCTGCTGCTGCCGGGCCTGCCCCTGCCGCTGCTGGTCGCCTTGCTCGGGTTCACCGGTTGCGCTTCGGCGTCGGTAATGGTCGGCTTCGCCATCGCCAAGGAATCGGCGCCGGCGGCGCTCGCCGGCACCGCCGGCGGCATCGCCAATATGGGCAATATGCTGGGCGGCATGATCATGCAGCCTGCGGTCGGCTGGATACTCGACCGGCGCTGGAACGGGGCGTTTGCCAACGGCGTGCGCGTCTACGATTTCGACGCCTACCGTGCCGGCTTCAGCTTTATGCTGGTGTGGCTCGCAGCCGCGCTGCTGCTGCTGGTGTTCGTGCGCGAAACCCACTGCCGCCAGATGCAATAACGCAGGCGCTGCGGGAGAAAGCCGCGGGCCTAGGCGCGGTCGGCGGGAATGGCGATCAGGCTCTCGAGCAGCGCGCGGTCCTGCCGCAGCCCGGCGCTGGGGCCCGCATGCACAACCCTGCCGCGCTCGAGCACCACGGCGTTTTCGGACAGCCGCAGCGCCGCCTCCACATGCTGTTCGACCAGCAGCATCGCGATGCCCTCGCTCATCATCAGGCCGATCGCGTGCTCCAACTCTGCGACGATGTTGGGCGCGAGGCCCTCGAAAGGCTCGTCCAGCAGCAGCAGCTTCGGGTTGAGCATCAGCGCGCGTCCTATCGCGAGCATCTGCTGCTCGCCGCCGGAGAGCTGATTGCCCAGATTGCGGCTGCGTTCGTTGAGCCGCGGGAACAGGCCGTACACCCGTTGCAGCGTCCATGGCCCGGGGCGCGCGATGACGGTGAGGTTTTCCTGCACCGTGAGCGACGGAAAAATGTCGCGCTCCTGCGGCACCCAGCCCATGCCGGCATGCGCGCGCGCATACGGGCGCCAGGCGGTGACATCGGCGCCGTCGAAGCTCACCGTTCCGCGGTGAACCCGTGTCAGTCCCAGCAGCGAGGCGATCAGCGTGGTCTTGCCGACGCCGTTGCGTCCGAGCAGCGCCAGACTTGCGCGCGCCGCGAGCTCCAGCGATACGTCCTCCAGAATGATGGCGTCGCCGTAGCCTGCCACGAGACGATCGACCGCGAGCAGCGTGGCGCTCATGCCGCCGCCTCCGCACCGTTGTCGCAGATCACACACGGTCCCTGTCGGCGGCCGGCGGCAATCGCGGTCGGTCGCATCCCCGCAAAGCGGGGCCCCTGCTCCCTGCTCATGCCGCCGCCTCCGCACCGTTGTCGCAGATCACACACGGTCCCTGTCGGCGGCCGGCGGCAATCGCGGTCGGTCGCATCCCCGCAAAGCGGGGCCCCTGCT
>JAKAIH010000320.1 GCA_021825225.1 Pseudomonadota bacterium | reverse complement strand
ATGGCCTGCGGATCGACGTTCAGCGAGACCAGCGCCTGCAGGGCGGCGTCGCGGTCGGCTTCGGCGTTGGCGGCATCGGTTTGCGCCTGCTCCTCCTCGCGCCGGGAAACGCCCTGATGCCGGACCAGATCCAGGTCCAGGTCGGCCAGCCTGCGGGCGGTCCTGGCGGTGGCGAGCGCCTTGCGATAGCTGCTGACGGCCGTCGCAAAGTCGGAGGAATCCACCGCCGCCAGGGGATCCCCTTTCCTGACGTGTGCGCCCGCGGAAACGAGCAGCCGCGACACCGGACCGGAAAACGGTGCCAACACGCTGGTGGCCTGATCGCTGTCGAAATCAACCGTCCCGGTGGTCTCGATCGTCTTGCGGAATTTGGACGGCGCGACGGTGTAGAGGTGGATGTTCTGCCGCTGTGCCGCCGTCAAGGTCACATTGCGCGCGGTCACGACCGCAGGCTGCGCCTGGTGGCCGGGTTCCGGCGAGCAGCCGGCGAACGACATGACAATTGCCGCCGCCATGAAAGCACGCGCAAGTCCGCGCGGGAATCCGGCCCGGCCTTGCGCGGGCGGGGTCCGGTATAGCGATTTATTTTTCATCTTTATCCTGCCTTAAATCGGCGCGATGCCACCAGCCGCCGCCAAGCGCCTGAAACAACGCCGCCGTATCGACGTAACGATTGGCCTGGGCCTGCACCAGGTTGATCCGGGCCTGCTGATAGGCTTGCTCGGCGCTCAACAGCGAAACATAGCCGGCATAGCCGTCCTGCAATTGCCGCTGCGACAAGTCCAGTGTCAGCTTGGCGGCATCCGCGGCGGCGGCCGCTGCCTTCAAACCCGCGGCGTCCTGTTCCAGCGCGGCCAGGGTGTCCGCGACATTCTGGAATGCGCTCAGCACCGTGCTGCGATATTGTTCGGCCGCCTGAACGTAGGCTGCCTTCGCGGCGCGCTCCTGGTGCAGCCGCGCCCCCCCTTGGAAAAGGGGTGCCGTCAGCGCCGCACCCAGACCCCAAAAGCCCGTGCCCGACGTGAATACCTGGTCGATGGCCAGCGCCGTGCTGCCTGCATTCGCGGTCAGTTCGATATTGGGCAGACGGTTCGCTGCAGCGATTCCAATCTGCGCGCTGGCCGCGTGCAGGTTGGCCTCGGCCTGCAGCACATCCGGACGCTGCGCGACGAGTTGCGACGGCAGGCTCAGCGGCAGTTCCTGCGGCAATTGCAGGCTCGAAAGCTCGAATTTGTCCGCCGGTGCCTGGTTCGGAAACCGCCCGGCCAGAACGGCCAGCAGGTGGCGCAGCTGGGCCGCTTGCTTCTGCAGCGGCGGCAGCGTTGCCCGGACTTGCGCGAGTTGCGCTTCCTGCGCGGCCAGATCGAGCCGGCTCGCATAGCCCTTGGCGAACTGGTATTGCAGGATCCGCACCGTGCGGGCGTTGAGGTCGACGAGCCGGCGCGTCGCGTCGATTTGCGCCTGCAACGCGGCTTCCTGAATCGCCGCGACCGCCACGTTGGCGCTCAAGGTGTTGTGCGCCGCGATCATCTGGAAACGAACGCCCTGCTCCTGCGCCTTCAACGACTCCACCGATCGCCGGTTCAGGCCGAACACGTCGGGCACGTACGAAACGCTCAGCTGCGGGGTGAAAAGGTCATACTGGAACTCGTTGGCCACGACCGGGTAGTTGGGCACGGGGGCGAGCAATGCCGATTGGTTCTGGCGGCTCGCCGAGTAACCGGCCGTGACACCGGGATAGTAAGCGCCCCGTTGAGCGAGGACATTTTCCCTGGCTGCCGACAATGCCGCGTACGCCGACTTGAGGTCGGGATTGTTTTTGAGCGCGAGCTCGATCAGCTCATTGAGCGGCCTGGAATGAAACAGGGTCCACCAGTCTCCGGCGATGTCGCGTCCTGCGGCAAAGCGTTGAGCTTCGCCGCCGGCGACGTTCGGGGTGGCAGCGGTGCTTGCGAGCGGTCGGGCCGTGTAATCACCGTCAGCCGGAGCCGCCGGTCGCCTGAAGTCGGGCCCCACCGCGCATCCGGCAACTAGCGACACGGCAAGCAGCGACACGGCAAGCGTGTAGGTACCTATCCTGAACATGCTGCATCTCCATGGCATTCAAACGCGGGTCACCCGCAGGGGACTCGCAATACCCGGCAAACCCTTCGCATAAGCGAAGCGGTTCCGGATCGTGGAACGCTTAGGAGAGTACGGGAGGGGCCCGCGAATCGAACACGACCCGCGGAGGGAACGGCAGCGGGACTACAAATTGCGGTTGCAGCGATACGGCGACGACAGAGGGATGGATAACCGAGTCACCGCCCGTTATCGCGCCGTGAATTGCG
The DNA here is from genome assembly GCA_021825225.1 of Pseudomonadota bacterium. GTDB lineage: Bacteria > Pseudomonadota > Gammaproteobacteria > Burkholderiales > SG8-39 > 2-12-FULL-64-23. Next base: position 1,870 of record JAKAIH010000320.1, on the reverse strand, counting down.
CAGAACGCAACGCACTTTTCGATCGTATGCCCAAGCGGCGGAGCACGTTTTTCGCCGTACTTTGCAATTGCGAGTTCGTGGTGCAGATGCGACATCGAATGCAACTGCGCCGCATACTGCGCGAATAGCAGGGCGAGGCCAAGAACAAGCTGTAGGGCACGATTCATTGCCGGCGGAGCCTAATCTTTAACGCGTCCGCCCGCAATAAGGGAAATCCAGCAGAAAGCAAGACGGGTTCGGAGACGATTTCTTTCTCACGGAGGATTGCAGAACAGTGAATCGAAAGATTGCGCTGCTGGCGCTGCTGGAAGTGGTGCTCGGGCCGCTGTGGGCCTGGCTGGGCGCAGGCGAGGCACCGGCTGCCGCCACGCTCGCCGGCGGCGCGCTGGTGATCGCCGCGCTGCTGCTGAACGAGCTCGCGGCGCTGGGTCTGCGCGCGCGCCGCAAACCCTAATACGACGACTCCCGACTTCGACGTAGAATGGCGGCCACAATAATAACGTCCCGGAGGTGTTGTTCATGGAAATAATCGCTTCGATCCGTACGGCCGCACACGCGGCCCGCACCATGCTGGCGCTTTGCGCCTGTGTCGCGGCAATCGCTGCCGCCCCCGCCCGCGCCGAAGATTACCCGTCGCGGCCGATCCGCATCGTCGTGCCCTTCTCCGCCGGCGGCGCGGTGGACGGACCCGCGCGGATCATCGCGCAGGAACTGTCCAAACGCCTGGGGCAGCAGGTGGTCATCGAGAACAAGCCGGGCGCAGGCGCGACCATAGGCAGTGACGTGGTGGCCAAATCCGCGCCCGACGGCTACACCCTGCTGCTCGCATCGCAGACCAATGCCATCAGCGCCTCGCTCTACTCGAAACTCCCGTTCAAGCCGATAGACGATTTCGCGCCGATCTCGCTCATAGGACGCGAGCCCGGCGTGCTCGTGGTCAACCCCGCGCTGCCGGTGAAGACAGTGCAGGAGCTGATCGACTACGCCAAGGCGCGGCCGGGCAAGCTCGACTACGCCTCTTCCGGCAACGGCAGCGGCCAGCACCTGTTCGCAGCGATGTTTACCTCAATGGCAGGCATCAAGATGAACCACGTACCCTACCGCGGCAGCGGCCAGGCCACCACCGATCTGCTCGGCGGCCAGGTGAAGGTCTCGATCCCCGGCCTGGCCGGCATGCTGGGCCATATCAAGGCGGGCAGGCTGCGCGCGCTCGCGGTGACCGGCGTGCAGCGTTCGCCGCAGCTGCCGCAGGTGCCGACGCTGGACGAGTCCGGGCTGAAAGGCTACTCCGCCTATGTGTGGATGGGTCTGCTCGCGCCCAAGGGAACGCCGCAGGCGATCATCGACAAGCTGCACCAGGAATTGGTCGCCGCGCTGGCCGCGCCGCAGGTGAAGGAATACATGGAGCGCGCGTCGATCGAACCGGTCGGGTCCACGCCCGCGGAATTCGGCATCTACTTCCGCGAGGAAAAGGAACGCTGGGCGAAGATCATCAAGGAAACCGGCGCACGCGTCGATTGAACTACAGGCAAACGAAACAAAGGGAAGATTCATGAATATGCAAGCAAGCGCCTCCGCGCAACAGGTGACTGGCGTCGAACACTGGACCCACAAAGGCGAGGTGCGTCTGTTCCTGTGGGAAAAATTCTGCGGCTCGCCCGCGGGCAAGCCCGCGGTGCTGTTCGTGCACGGCTCGTCGATGGCCTCGCAGCCGACTTTCGATCTCAGCGTGCCGGGACGGCCCGACTCTTCGGTGATGGACTGGTTCGCGCAGCGCGGCTTCGCCTGCTGGAGCGTGGACATGGAAGGCTACGGCCGCTCCGACAAGAAGCGCGATATCACCTGCGACATCGCCAACGGCGCCGACGAC
>JAKAIH010000319.1 GCA_021825225.1 Pseudomonadota bacterium | reverse complement strand
GTTTTTCTGGTACGGTTGCCCGCATTGCTATGATTTCGAGCCGGTGCTCGAGCCTTGGGTGAAAAAGCTGCCCAAGGACGTGCATTTCCAGCGCATCCCGGCCATGTTCAACGATGAATATGCGCGGGGCGCGCGCGCCTTCTATGCGCTCGACGCGATCGGCCAGGAGGAGCGTCTGCACAAGGCCTTGTTCGACGCCGTGCACACGGGCGCAAGACTCCGGGTGGGCGACGAAGCCGCGCTGACCGAATGGCTCGGCAAGCACGGCGTGGACACGAAGAAATTTACCGCTGCCTATCACTCCTTCAGCGTCGAAAGCAAATTGAAGCGCTCGGCGCAGCTCACCCAGGCGTACAAGATCGACGGCGTGCCTTCGATGGCGGTGAACGGCAAATACGTCGTCAACACCGACAACATCCGATCGTTCGAGCAACTGCTCGCGGTCACCGATTATCTGATCGGGAAAGAGCGCAAGACCGGCGGCAAAGCGCCAGCGAAGAAATAACTTTCGACCGAAACGATCAGCGCGCGCCCGTGGTTCTCGCGCTGGGCAGGCCTGCAGCCACCCAGGCCTCGACGCCGCCGCGGTACCAATAGACCCGGGTGTAGCCCGCCGCAACGGCGCGCAAGGCCGCGTTGTAGGACAGCCAGCATTGGGGGCCGGCGCAGAAGAAAACCATAGGCTTGGCCTTATCGCCGCCGCTGAGGCGCGCGAGGAGTTGCGTCAGCACCGCTTGCACCGGATCGAGGAAATTCGTGCCCAGGCCGGCGCCGGAGAGCCATAGCGCACCTGCCAGAGTCAGATGACCCGGCTCGGACAGCACGTCGATCAGCAGCGGCGCACCCGGCCCGGCCAGCATCTGCTGCAGTTGCCGCGTCTGCAGCACTTGCGCACCTGGTATCTGCAGCGGCGTCGGCCCATGGTAAGGCTGCTGCCGCAACCGATGCGTGGGCGCGATGCCCCAGTCCCGGCCCTCGTCGGCGTAGCCCTCGTCGCCCGCCGCCTGCGCGCCGACAGCCAGGATCAGCGCGACGCAGGCAAGGGCGCGCAGCGCATACGCTGCGGCAGGACGCAGACCCTGCAGGTATCGGTGGTACATACGCCGAGAATAAAGGCGCACTCGCCCCGGCACAAGCGCTTTGGCAAAGTTTGCCGGATGGGCATATGATTTCAGCCTCCACTTTGGCTAAGGGAAAGCACCATGATCTTAATCAGAAAAGCCCTGGCAATGCTGATGCTGGCGCTTGCGGCAGTAGGCGCGCAAGCCCAGGCGCCTTCGGCGCCCCAGCTCGGCCGCGACTACGTCCGCCTCGATCCGCCGCGCGCGGTGGCTACCGGCGACAAGATAGAAGTCATCGAATTCTTCTACTACGGCTGTCCGGTCTGTTACGAACTCGAGCCGAAGCTGGCGCGCTGGTATTTCAACGGGCCCGGTTCCGTCGCACTGCGCCGCGTGCCCGCGCTGTCCTCGGACAATTGGGACAATTTCGCCAAGCTGTTCTACACGCTCGACGCCATGGGACAACTCGGACGCCTGCACTGGCCCGTATACGACAACTTCCACTTCCGCGGCATGAAACTCAACGAGGAGCAGGTAGCGGCAGACTGGGTGGCCCACAACGGCCTCGACCGGAAAAAATTCATCGACATCTATGGCTCGCCGCAAATCCAGGCGAAGCTCGCTGCCGCGCGCGTGACTATGCAGGGTTATGGAATCACCGGTGTGCCGAGCATTGTCGTCGACGGCAAGTTCCTGACATCGGCACACATGACCGGCAGCACCGACCAGCTGATGCAAGTGGTGCAGCAGCTGGTCGAACTCGCGCGCAAAGAACGCGGAAACTAGCGGCGCCGGTGCCGCTCGGGGGTTTCATCGTGCGCGCGCCGCGCAGGCCGGCGGCCTAGCTGCGCCATGTGGCGCGATGCGGCCGGCACGCTGCACGGGCGCGCGCACGAACCCGCGCGCATCGTCTCGCTGGTGCCTTCGCTCACCGAACTCGTCTGCGAGCTGGGACTCGCGACTCAACTCGTGGGCCGCACCGGCTTCTGCATACACCCGCGCGAAATCCTGAAGGCCGTGCCCAAGGTCGGCGGCACCAAGGATGTGGATCTGGCCAAATTGCGCGCGCTGGCACCTACGCATGTGCTGCTCAATATCGACGAGAACGAAAAGCCGGTAGCCGATGCGCTGGCGCAGTTCGTGCCCCGGCTGATCGTCACGCATCCGCTCGGTCCGGCTGACAACCCGCCGCTGTACCGGCTGATCGGCGGGGTCTTCGGGCGCGAACAGGCGGCCGAGGCGCTGTGCGCGCAGTTTGCGCAGGCCCATGGCGCGCTGCAGGAGGCCGCGCGCGCCTGGCCGCGCCGGCGCGTGCTCTACCTGATCTGGAAAGACCCGTGGATGACGGTCGCGCGCGACACCTACATCTCGCGCACCCTGGCGCTGGCGGGCTGGGACAGCGTGCCGGGAAACGCGACAGCGCGCTACCCCGAGATCGAACTGGACGCGGACTCGCTGCGCGCTGCGGAACTGGTGCTGCTCCCGAGCGAACCCTACCGCTTCCGCCAGCGCCATGTCGACGCGCTGCGGTCTTTGCCTGCCCTGCGCGGCAAGACGGTGGCGCTGATCGACGGCGAAATGACGTCCTGGTACGGCAGCCGCGCCATCGCCGGGATGGATTATCTGCGCCGTTTCCGGGAGCAGCTAAGCCGGGAGGATGCTGCGCGAGGCCGATCCGGCGAAGCGCGCTAATCCTGCGCCGGCTTGCCCGAGCCGGCTTTCGGCTTTGCCTTCTCCGCGCCCAGGCGCAGGCTGACGTAGCTGCCGGGCGCATCCTCGATCACGCGCAGCCCGCGGTCGCCGGGCACGCGCGCAGCGACCTTGACGCCGCCATTGTGCTTGTCGATCCAGGACTGCCAGTCGCCCCACCACGAGCCCTCATGGCGCGTTGCCGTCGCCAGCCACTCATCCGCATCCTGCGACGAAGCCTCGTTGGTCCAGTAGCAGTACTTGTTCGCCGCCGGCGGATTGACGATGCCGGCGATGTGCCCGGAGCCGCCGAGCACGAAGCGCACCTCCCCGGACAGCACACGCGCGCCCTTGTACACCGATTTCCACGGCGCGATGTGGTCTTCCGCGGTGGAAATGAAATATGCCGGGATTTTGATTTTGCCGAGATCGACCGGCACGCCGTCCAGGCTGATGCCGCCCGGGTCCTTCAGCTTGTTCGCGAGGTACATGTTGCGCAGGTAGAAGCTGTGCATTTTCGCCGGCATGCGCGTCGAATCCGAGTTCCAGTAGAGCAGGTCGAACGGGAACGGGTCCTTGCCCATCAGATAATTGTTCACGACGAAAGACCAGATCAGGTCGTTCGAGCGCAGCAGGTTGAAGGTGCCGGCCATCTCCGAGCCTTCGAGATAGCCGCGCGCATTCATGCGCCGCTCCAGGTTCTCCACCTGCTTCTCGTCGATGAACACGCCCAGTTCGCCCGGAATCGAAAAATCGAGCAGCGACACGAAGAAGGTCGCGCTGGCGGCGCGCTTGTCCTTCTTCGCCGCCATCACGCCCAGCGCCGCGCCGAGCAAAGTCCCGCCGAGGCAATAGCCGATGACATTCGCCTGCTTCTCGCCGGTGGCTTTTTCGATCGCATCGAGCGCATCGCCGGGGCCCTGGCGCAGATAGTCGTCGAAGCTCTTGCCCGCGTATTCCCTGCCCGGGTTCACCCAGGAGACCACGAACACCGTGTGCCCCTGGTCCACCGCCCATTTGATGAAGGAGTTCGACTCGCGCAGGTCGAGGATGTAGTACTTGTTGATCCAGGGCGGAATGATCAGGAGCGGGCGCTTGTACACTTTCTTCGTGCTCGGCTGGTACTGGAGCAGCTGCATCAACTCATTCTGGTACACCACCTTGCCCGGCGTGGTGGCGATGTTCTGGCCCATCTTGAACGCCTTGGCGTCGGTCATGCTGATCTGCAACTGGCCGTCGCCGCGCTCGATGTCGGCGAGCAGGTTGTTCAGGCCGCGCAGCAGGTTCTCCCCGCCCGATGCGAGCGTCTCGCGTACCACCTCCGGATTGCTAAGGGCAAAATTGGACGGCGACAGTGCGTCCAGGTACTGGCGCGTAAAAAAATCAACCTTCTTGCGCTCGTCGTCGGGCAGGCCTTTTACCTGCGATACGGTCTCGTTGATGTGGCGCG
>JAKAIH010000318.1 GCA_021825225.1 Pseudomonadota bacterium | reverse complement strand
GTCGGCTTCAATCAGTCTGCTCCTTCGGGGCGGCTGCCAAGCCGGCCGGAATTGAAACGGTTTGGGGTCGCATAAGAGGGCGTGATTCTACTCTTGGCGAAGCAGGGTGAAAAGCGGCTTTTTTCAAGGAGAACCGCTTTTCGCAGCCGCGAAAAGACCCTTAAGACTGCATGGGCTTGGACGCCTGATGCACTAGCCGCTGCAGCCCCGCCGGCGGCCGCGTATTGAGCACATCGACCGGCTCCGGCCAGCCGCGCCGCGCCTGCCCGACGCCGTGGCGCAGGCGCTCGAAGCCGGGCGCACTGCGGGCATCCGGGCTGATGCACGCCAGGACCCCTTCGTCCCGGGCCATCCTGCAATGAGTGTCGAGCAGATGCGCGATTTCGCCGAACTCCCGCGCGATATCGGCGTTGCGTATAGCGGGTGTCTGCATGCCGCCCGCTCCGGAGGACCGGCGCGTCACAGCTCCGCGTCCGGGGCCGGCGTGTGCGCCGGCGCCGGCTCTTCGCGCAGTTCCGCCACCATGCAGTCGGTGGTCAGGATGAGCCCGGCGATCGAAGCGGCGTTCTGCAGCGCCGAGCGCGTCACCTTGCACGGATCGAGCACACCCATCGCGACCATGTCGCCGAACGCGCCGCTGGCCGCGTTGTAGCCGAAGCTGCCTGTGCCTTCGAGCACCCGGTTGAGGACCACCGACGGCTCTTCGCCCGCATTGGCGACGATCTGGCGCAGCGGCTCTTCCAGCGCGCGCAGTACGATCCTGATGCCCGCGTCCTGGTCCGGGTTGTCCCCCGCCAGGGCGCTCAGGGCCTGGCGCGCGCGCAACAGCGCGACGCCGCCGCCGGGGAGCACCCCCTCCTCGACCGCCGCATGCGTCGCGTGCAGCGCGTCCTCGACGCGCGACTTGCGCTCCTTCATTTCGGTCTCCGTCGCGGCGCCGACCTTGACCAGGGCGACCCCGCCCGCGAGCTTGGCCGCACGTTCCTGCAGCTTGTCGCGGTCGTAGTCGCTTTTGACCTCCTTGATCTCGCGCCGGATTGCGGCGATGCGCGCCTGGATCGCCGCCGGCTCGCCCGCGCCGCCGATAAGGGTGGTGTCGTCCTTGTCCACTTCGATGCGCCGCGCCCGTCCCAGGTGCTCGATGCCCGCATGCTCGAGCGTGAGGCCGAGCTCCTCCGCCACCACGCGCGCTCCGGTGAGCACCGCGATGTCCTCGAGCATCGCCTTGCGCCGGTCGCCGAAGCCGGGCGCCTTGACCGCACAGGCCTTCAACACGCCGCGCAGGCTGTTGACCACCAGCATCGCCAGCGACTCGCCCTCCACGTCCTCGGCGACCAACAGCAGCGGCTTCGCCGCCTGTGCGATCTTCTCCAGCAGCGGCAGCAGCTCGCGCATCGCGGAAATTTTCTTGTCGCACAGCAGCACATAGGCATCCTCGAGCACGCAGCGCTGCTTGTCGGCGACGTTGATGAAGTAGGGCGAAAGAAAACCGCGGTCGAACTGCATGCCCTCGACCAGCTCCAATTCGCTCGCGAGGCCGCGCCCGTCCTCGACCGTGATCACGCCGTCCTTGCCCACTTTCTCCATTGCATCGGCGATGATCTCGCCGATGCTGCTGTCGGAGTTCGCCGATATGGTCGCAACCTGGGTGATCTCCTTGCGCCCGCTGCAGGGCTGGGCGAGGCGTTTCAATTCCGCCACCACCGCTTCGGTCGCCCTGTCGATGCCGCGCTTCAAGTCCATCGGGTTCATGCCCGCGGCCACGTATTTCATGCCCTCCAGCGCGATAGCCTGGGCCAGCACCATCGCGGTGGTGGTGCCGTCGCCGGCTATCTCCGAAGTCCTGGCGGCGACCTCGCGCACCATTTGCACGCCCATGTTCTCGAAGCGGTCCTTGAGCTCGATCTCCCTCGCCACGATGACCCCGGAGTTGATGACGGTGGGCGCGCCGTAAGCGCGCTCGAGCATCACCGTGCGCGCCTTTGGACCGAGCGTGACTTTTACCGCGTTGGCGAGCACCGCCACGCCGTGCATGATCCTGGCGTGGGCATCGTCGTGAAAAATAACCTGCTTGGCTGCCATAAGGATGCCTCCCTGGTGTCGGCGTTGCCGCTAGCTGCGCGAATCGGTTGTTCCGCGACCGGAAGCTGGCTCGGCGCCGCGATGGCGCATGTGCTCCTCGAGCAGCACGCCGACCGCGGCAAACGCGTCGCGCAGCGCGATGTAGACGTCGGCGCCGTGTTCGCGATTGACCACGACTTCCGTCCCCGGCAGGGTGACGATCAGCCGGACGGCGAACTGCTCGTCCTGCTGCGGTTCCCGCCGCCGCGCCTCGGCGAGCACCTGGCAACTGCGAATGCGGTCGCAAACTTGCTCGAGCTTGCCCGCCTCTTCGCCGATGCGGCGTTCGAGCGCGTCAGACGCAGGGATGCCACGCAAGGATATCTCCACAGGTTTATGCATTGTCCCGGCCCATTGCAGCAGCGCAAGGAATCAGTTGTAGTCGTCGTAATACGGGTGCAGGCTCCTGCCCTCGCCGTCGACGATGCGCTGGCAATCGATTTCGTCATTGCGCTCCTCGGGAAGCTGCGCCGTCTGCTCCCACGCTTCGGGGGCGTCCGCCGCCCTGCGCCCCGATCCGGCGCGCGACTTCGCGGCGCGCTTGTGCGCGCCGCTGCGGACTCCTGCGAACTTCGACTTGGCACCCATCGCGCCCTCCTGCTGGGAATTGAATTTGATGCTAGCGGCAATCGCCGCGACGCTGTTGACATTGGTCAAGAAGCGCGACGCTTCGCGCCGGTGCCCGCCGCGGCGAAGTGCAACGCAAAGTCCGGGAGACAGCAGCTTGTTTGATTTGCGTCACACCGCTGCGGCCGAATTTGCGGTCTCCTGAGGACTGCGTCGGACGCGGGCGGGCCACCCGCCCGCGCCAACCAAAGGGAATGTGCAGATGATCAGAAACAAAGCGCTGCGTCGCAGCCTTGGCGCGCTGCTGGTGTTGCTGGGGGCCTTGCTGATCTGGCTGCCTTACGATCTTGCCAGCGGAGTCGTATTGGTGCTCGCAGGCGCCGCACTCGAATTGGTCGGCATTGCGCTCGAGAAGAACGCCAAAAAGCCGTAGGGCGCAATTGCGCTGCGGGATCTGCCGCAGATCAATGCCGCCGCTGCGCCTCGCGCCGCTGCTCTACCCGGATCGCCTGAGCCAACGCCGACAGTTCCTCGGCGAGTACCGGAATCAGGTCGTCCATGGCGACAATCCCCAGCAGGTGTTCGTTCGCGTCCACTACCACCAAGCGGCGCACGCCGCCGCTGCGCATCTGCGCGATGATCTCGAACAATCCGGCGGACTCCTTCAGCATCGCCGGGCGTTCCGACATGACGTCGCCGACCGTGAGCGTACGGTAATCCACGTCCGCCGCGACTACTTCGACCACCAGGTCGCGGTCGGTCACGATGCCGATCGCGCGGCGCATCCCGGCCGCGCCCTCGGTCACCACCAACGCGCCGATATGATGGTCGCGCATCAGCTTGGCCGCCTCCTGCACCGGCGTGCCGCGCTCGGCGACCACCACAATCCGGCTGCAGATTTCTCCGACGTTCATGACTGCCCCCTGCACAAAGCCGCCGCTACCGGCGCGGAATTGCTCCGGCGCGCGCCGCGAATCGCGTTTGCGCCCGCCTTGTTTCCTTTACCTGGGCACGAGCGATGCATCTAGTATGGCCGCACGCACGGCCCTACCCTTGATAATGGTCACAGCGCGTGGACAGATCGCGGCGCGGCGCCGGATTCCGGCAGTTTCCCTATAATCCGGCATGTCGCAGGGCAATCTCTTTTATACTGATAGCGTTACGAGGGGGAGTCAGTTTGCGGCAAGGGTCGGCCCGACCGGATAAGCACGCAGGCGCTGCGCGGCCGCGGCCGAAGCTCGCGCGGCGGCTGCGCCATCTGGTGCTCGGCCTGGGTACCCTGGCAATGGCGGCGGTGGTCGCCGGCACCACATTGAGCCTGTGGCGCATGCATCTGGAAGTGGTGCAGCAGGCCGAAGGCCATCTGCTCGATCTGGCGCAGATCCTGGGCGAACAGACCCTGAGATCGACGCATGCCGTAGACGCCGTCCTCGCGGCAGCCGCCAAAGACGCGCGGCGAGCGGCATTGCAGGGCCGCCTCGCTTCGTCGGCAACGCTGCACCGGCATTTCAGCGAAACCA
>JAKAIH010000317.1 GCA_021825225.1 Pseudomonadota bacterium | reverse complement strand
CCTCGCCCGCGGCCGGCGGCATGGGCTGCTACGACCATAGCCAGTACGTGTCGATGACCATGGAGTTCCGCTGCAATCTCAAGTGCGTGCACTGCATGATCGAGGGCACGATGGAGCGTCTGGCGCCGCAGACCTTCGAGCAGTTCACGCAGCTGCTGCGCTACAACGCGGAACATCGCGAGTGGAAAGGCCTGATCCTCACCGGTTCGGAAATCACGCTGCACCGCGATCTGCCGCAATGGGCGCGCATGGCGCGCGAGCACGGCTTCGAGCATGTGCGCATCCAGACGCACGGCATGCGCCTGGCGAACCGCAACTTCTGCGAGGAACTGGTCGGCGCCGGGGTGGACGAATTCTTCATCAGCATCGCGGCATCCGACGCCGCGGCCCACGATGCCATCACGCAGGTTCCGGGTTCCTTCGACAAAACCCTGCGCGGGCTGGAATTGCTCGACGGCTTCGACAAGGTGAGCACCATCACCAATACCGTGGTCACGACGCGGAGTTTCCGCCACCTTCCCGGCCTGGTCGAGCGGCTGCAAAGCCTGCGGCGTCTGGCGCAGATGGAATTCTGGTTCTACTTTCCGATGAGCGAGAAGGACGACAAGGATCTCATCGCCTCCCATGTCGAGGTGCTGCCGTTCCTGCGCGATGCGATCGGGCGCGCGCGGGCGCTGGGCCGCGGGGTGGAAGTGAAGAATTTTCCCGAGTGCCTGCTGGGCGAAGACCGCGGCGCCCTGTACAACGACCAGCCCAAGCTGTTCATCGATCCCGCATTCTGGACCGAATTCATGCGCAATGGCTTTCACCAGTGCGTCTATCGCGAACGCTGCGTCTCGCAGAAGTGCCTCGGTCTGAACAGCGCCTACGCCGCGAAGTTTGGCGAACACGCGGATGTGCTCGTTCCTTTTCCTCGCGCCGCCGCCCAAGCTGCGAGCTGAGCCGGACTGGAGGCCGCGCGGTTAGCCGGGCGCGGCCGGATTCGCCGGCCGGGTCCTGAAACGTGGCGCGTCGGCTCCAAGCGGGCCGGCGGCAAAGCCCGCGCGAGCAGGTCTCGCGCGCAATAGGGTTAACCCTGCGGGATTACCGGGCAATAGCGGTAATAGTTCCGTTTTTTTTTCCGGGCGCGTCGTGTATAGTTCACGCTTAGCGGTCGGCGATAAGTGCGGGGAGGCAAACCGCAACACCGGCTAACAACAAAAAGCAATACTCTCCCAGAAGGAGATGAGATGGCGACTTTGCTGTTCTATCAGCGCCCGGTGCCGTTGAACGCCGATGTGCACCTGCACACGCGCGTCGGGGCCTTGGCTGGCAACTTCGGTTTTTCCGCGCAGACCAATTCCATTCCGCTGGCCGCAGTCGAGTTTTTCGATACTGCGCGCGAATACCCTATCGCTTTCACCGGCAAGGAGGGCGGCACGCTGTTTCCCATAGCCTTGCTCGGCGTGCGCCAGAACGAGAACCTGTTCGTCGCCGCCGACGGCCGCTGGGAGGGGCGCTATATTCCCGCGTTCGTGCGCCGCTACCCGTTCGTGCTGGCGGAAAAGCAGGATGCCGAAGACTTCAACGTATACCTGGACGAAGCCTACCCGGGGCTGGGCGCGGAGGATGGCGAGCGCCTCTTCACCGACGAAGGCGAGCATACCCCGCTGCTGAAGCAGGCCCTGGAGTTCCTCAGCAATTACCAGGGGGAAATCAAACGCACCCGGCTGTTCGTCGAGCGCCTTCAGGCGCTCGAGTTGCTGATCCCCAGGGTCCTGGAAGTGGTGCGCAATAACCAGCCGCCGATGGTGCTGCAGGGTTTCAGCGTGGTGGACGAACAGCGCCTGATGGCGCTGAGCGACGCGCAATTGCTTGAACTCGCCCGCAACGGCTATCTGGCCTGGATCTATGCGCACCTCATGTCGCTCGGGAACGTTTCGAGCCTGGCGCAGCGCCTGGACGCGCGCATAGGTTCCGTGCAGGCAGACCCCGCCGCGGAGGCGAAGGCAGCGCCCGAGGCAATTGCGCCGGCTCCTGCGGCGGCGGCGACGGCAAGGCGAAAGCGCTGATCTTGTAGCAAGAACCCGTAACAACTGTCCTTTTGTTACGGTCTGACAGCACATCAAAGTGGGGTTGGCAATGCGGATGGGCAATCAATCCAATCAGCGCGCGGGGAAAGTATTGTTGCTTTTGCTTGCCTGTCTGGGTGTGGCGCCGACGCACGCGGAGGACCTGGTGCAGGTCTACGCCGTGTCCAGGGACAGCGATCCCAAGTTTCGCGCTGCCCGCTACGATTTCGAGGCGGCAGCGTACGCGGAGCCGCAGGCGCTCGCGGCACTGTTGCCCAGCGCAAGTTTCGAAGTCACCAGCACCAACACCGACCAGAAAATTCTGAGCAGCCAGAACGCCGTATTCGCATCCGGCCAGTCGAAATATCCCACCGACAATCAGACGCTCAGCCTGACCCAACCCATTTTCAAGCTGTCCGCCTGGCTCGGATACGAGCAGGCGAAGGCGAAGGTGAAACAGGCTGCCGCCACCTTCGGCGCAGCCGAGCAGGATCTGATGCTGCGCACCGCGACCGCGTATCTCAATGTGCTGGCCGCGCGCGATACGCTCGGCTTCGCCGGGGCGGAACGGGACGCGATCAAGCGCCAGCTGGATCTGGTGCAGCAGCGTTTCAACAGCGGCCTGGTCGCGATCGCCAACCTGCACGACGCGAAGGCGCGCTACGCGATCAAGGAAGCGGACATGGTGGCGGCGCAAAACGACCTCGACGACAAGCAGCAGGCGCTGCGTGAGCTCACCGGAAAGGTATTCGACCGGCTCAAGCCTTTGCGCGACGACATCCCGCTGGATCAGCCCGAGCCGAACGACATGAAGCACTGGGTCGACGCTGCGCTGCGGCAGAACCTCTTGCTCGAGGCGCGGCGGCAGGCGGTCGAAGTGGCGCAGCAGGAAGTGGGGAAGCAGCGGGCGGCGCACGTGCCGGCGCTCGATTTCGTCGCGACGCAGAACCGCAAGGATACGGGCGGCAGCCTGTTCGGCGGCGGCAGCAATGTGTCGACCATGGATGTCATGGTTCGGCTCAACATTCCCATTTATTCGGGCGGCCTGACCTCGGCCCTGACCGGAGAGGCGGTCAAGCGCTACCAGAGCGCGCAGGAGGATCTGGAGCGCGACACGCGCCAGGTGGAGCGTCAGGCGCGGGCGGCGTTCGAAGGCATCACCGGCGGCGTGGTTCGCGTCAAGGCGCTGGCCCAGGGGGTGATTTCCTCGGAGAGCGCGCGGGAGCTCAAGGCCGAGGGATACAAATCCGGACTGGATACCTTGCTGCAGGTGCTCGACGCGGAGCGGGACCTATATGCGGCGAAACGCGATTCGGCCAAGGCGCGCTACGATTTTTTGCTGAGCAGATTGCGTCTGAAGCAGGCTGCCGGGACGCTGAGCGAGGCGGACCTGGTGAACATCAACAGATTGCTGCAATAGCCGGGGGGCAGTCCTTTGGCACGCGCATCGGTTAAAGAGGCGGTGACGAACCTGGCGGCGCGCTTGGCCAGGGCCTTGCGCGCCTCGGTGAAGCTGCAGCCGCCGATGCGCCGCAAGGCCCTGTTCGAGGCGATGGAGCAGCGCTTCCTGCTGTCCTCCGACGGCGTGATTCCGCCGCCGCCGCCGCCGGCGCAGGCTCCGGCGGCGCTGGAGGCACCCCTGAACACCGATGCGGCGGCGCGGCTGACCGCAAGCTCCGCGCCGGTTCAGTACACCATCCAGGGTAACCAGCAGCACGAGGCCGTGCAGGCGACCGACGCGGCTCTGAAGAAATCCGATTTGAGCGGGGTGACGGCCACCAATCCGACCATCGTTCAGATCGATCCCTCTCTTGCCAAAGTGGGCGGCGCGGGTGTGAACGGCGTCGGCCCGACCGTGCCTGGCGAGGCGCCGGCGGCGAAATCCGCGGACGCGAAACCGGCTGCGGCGGCCGCATCCGGGAAATCGGAGAAGACGCCTGCGGCTGCGCAGGTAAAGGACGCCAAGGATGACGCGGTGAAAGCCGCCGCAGCCGGGGCGGAAAAAGCTGCACCGACCCACACTGCGCCGCAGATCCCGGCGCATGCGACGCAGACCACAGCACCCGCGCAGATGTCGCTCGCGGCTTATGCCGCCTACGTGCAGAACCGGCCGGCGCCCAGCCAGGTGGTGATCGTCGATTCGGCGGTGTCGAATTACCAGAC
>JAKAIH010000316.1 GCA_021825225.1 Pseudomonadota bacterium | reverse complement strand
GCGGCGCGACAGATTGAGCAGGAACATCGCCAGGCGTTCCTCGGCGTTCATGCTGCCGAGCTGCAGCATCATGCCCTGCTCGCGCGCGATTTCACGGCTCATCATCCGGTAGAACTGTCCCTGCAGACTGGGCAGTTCCCGCGTCAGCGCGAGCAAGCCGGGAAAGGCAATGGCGCACACTTCGCCGTCCTCCAGCGCAACGGCGTTGCCGCCATAGTGCTCCGGCGCAATGCCGTCCAGGCCCAGAACCTCGCCCGCCATCGAGAATCCGGTCACCTGTTCGCGACCGTTTTCGATCATGGCCAGCGACTTGAAAAAGCCTTTGCGCACCGCATACAGCGCACTGAAGCGATCGCCGGCGCGGTACAGGTATTCGCCGCGGCGCACGCGGATGCGGGTGAACGGCAGGCGCTCGGCGATCTCCCGCTCCGGGCCGGAGAGCTTGCAGCAGGGTGCGCACAGTTCGCGCAGATTGCAGTTGGCGCAGACGGTATTGCAGCGCGCGAGTTCGCCCGGGGCGGTGACCGCAGTGGAGCTGCCGGGCGCGCGGTGCCGGACGGGGATGCTGCGTACTGTGGTGTTGCTCGTCATAGCGCTATCCATTTGGCCATGGCGCCGGCAAAGCCGGGTCGCTTGCACTTAGGATAGTATTGAGCATACGCTACCACAGTTTGGGAATCATCACGCGGGGCCAATCCCGCCCTCGATGGAAACATGATGCCCGCAATGCGCACACTCCGCATTTTCTGCATCGCTCTTGCGGCGAGCGGCGCGGCGCTGTTGGCGGCAACGCCGCACGCACTGGCGCAGGCCGAAGCGAGCGTCGCGCCGCCGGCCAAGAAGCCGGAGCCGCCGCTGGACGTGGAAGCGCTGAAGGAGCGGCTGAAGGACACCAAGGCCATCGGCTTTTTCACCAAGATCGAACTGCAGAACCAGATGAACGACCTGCTGCAGCAATTCCGCGAGCGTTACCAGAACGGGCAGAACGCGAATGTCGCCGCGCTGCGCCAGGCGTTCGACATGCTGGTGCTGAAGGTGCTCGCCCTGGTGCAGGACGGCGACCCCTCCCTGGCGCGTACGATCGCGGCGTCGCGCGAAGCGATCTGGACGATCCTCGCCGATCCGGAAAAATTCAAATCGCTAAGCTGACGAAGGAGACCATCGTGATCACAGCTGCCCGGGCTTCTACCCTGCTGTTCGCGCTCGCAGCGCTATTCGCCGGACCGTCGCCGGCTGCCCAGGACGCTGCGCTGCTGAAGGACCTGACTTCGGTCATCGCGCTGCTGGGCCTGCCCTGCGGCAAGGTCGTCAGTGCGCAAAAGAAAGGGGACAACGACCATATCGCGGCATGCTCGAACGGCATGCGCTACCGCGTATTCGTCAACGCCCAGGGCCGCGTCGTCGCGCAGAAACAATAGGCCCGACCGTCGAGGCATTGCCGCGGCCCCGGAACTTCGCGGTGAAAGCCGGCACTCAGGCCGGGCGCGGGCCTTTGACAAAGTACATGTCGATCTGGCCTTTGCCCTTGGCGTCCACCTTGCCGCGGTACTCGCAATCGAACTCCCCGCGCACCAGGTCGTAAGTGTAGGCGGAAATATTGACCCGGCCGATCTCGCCGGAGCTTTCCATGCGCGACGCGATATTGACCGTATCGCCCCAAATGTCATAGGCGTATTTTCGCTTGCCGACGACACCGGCCACCACCGGACCTGAATGCACGCCGAGCCGCAGCGACCACTTGAACGGAGCGCTCCGGTTTCTCTGTTCGAGATAGTCGACCATGCGCAATGCGGCGCGCACGCAGCGCTGCGCATGGTCGGCACAAGCCTTGGGCAATCCGGCCGCAGCCATGTAGGCGTCGCCGACGGTCTTGATCTTCTCGACGCCGCATTCATCCGTGATGAGGTCGAACGCGGCGAATATCTCGTTAAGCTCGCCCACCATGCGGTCGGCCGGCATCGCGGAGACGGCCTGGGTGAAGCCGCTGAAGTCGGTGAACAGAATGGTCACGGACTCATGCCGCGCCGGGCGGGCGCTGCCCGTGGCGGACAGCTCCTCGGCGATCTCGACCGGAAGGATATTGTGCAGCAGCTCCTTGGTGCGAATCTGCTCCTGTTGCAGCTCCAGGGTGCGCTGCGAGACTTTGTCCTCCAGTTCATGCTCCGAGCGCTGCAGCGCTTCGATCAGCGCAGCCTGCGACTCGAGCAGCTCGCGCGCCTTGCGCTCGTTGTCGGCGGATAGCCGCACCACCACCGGGTAGAGCGCGGCGCCGCAAAGCAGGGATGCCAGGCACACCATCAGCGCCGCGGTCAGGGAACTGGAGAAGAGCTGTTCCTCCTGCCACGCCGGGACGACGCGCACACCCTCGAAATAACCCGTGACTGGCCCGCTGGTATCGGCGGTCGAACTGCGCAGAGGGACGAAAGTGCGCAGGATCCAGCGCTTTCCCGGAACTCCGAAACTATGGTACGAGGCGACGGTGTAGCCCGGTTTGCCGTGATGGGGCAGCGAGGACTCGACCGCCGCGCCCTCGGCGGTCATGGCTTCGGCCAGCTTGCGTCCGCTGCTGTCGTAGATTTCAGCGATGTCGAACAAGCCGCCGGAAATGGTCTTGGCAGCGATGGTGGCGTGCTGGACAGCGTCCGGGCCGCTGAGGTCGGCCGCGTTGAGGTGCTCGATCAAACCGCGGGATTCTTCGATCGCCAGGGAAACGATGCTTTCCTCCGACCTTTCGCGCGCAACAAACCACGCAACCGGGCTGGCGATCGAGGCCAGCACGATGCTCACGCCGGCGATGCGTATCGCAGTACGCCTCTGGAAGGAGTTCATCGAATTGTGTCGCGCTTGTTCAATGTCTGGACGAAAACACGATGCCGCCCACGATCAGGGCGAACGCCGCCGCATGGTAAAGATGCGGTATTTCACCCAGGAATGCCGACGACAGCATGGCCGCGAACAGCGGGGTCAGATTGCTGAAGAAACCTGCAATGGTCGGCCCCGCGCGCTGCACTCCGGCCCCCCAGCAGCGATAGGCGATGATAGCCGGTCCGAGCGCGATGTACAGCAGCGCCGCCGCCAAGCGCCAGCTCCAGGCGATATGCGGGTCGCCGAGCGCCCATTCGCCGGCCGTAAACACGCTCGACCACAGCACGCCGAACGCGATCTGGGCCAGCAGATAGGCGGTCCAGTCGCGGCGGATCTGTTCCGGTTCCTTCGCCTGGGTCAATAGCCAGCTGTAGAAGGAAAACGAGATGGTCGCAGCGATCATGAACAGATCGCCCGGCACCAGATGCAGCGCCAGCAAATGGCGCCATTCGCCGCGGCTGAGCACCAGCAGCACGCCGCCTATCGACAGGACGGCTCCGATCACCTGCCGGGGCCGGATGTTCGCGCCGAAGAACAGCGCGCCCACCAACAGCATCCACACCGGCATGCTCGAGGCGACCAGGGTCACGTTGATCGGAGTGGAGCTCTGCAGCGCAAGGTACTGCAGCGAGTTGTAAAGGCCTACCCCGAGCAGCCCGAGCAAGGCGAAACGCCGCCAGGACGCCCATAAGCCGCTGCCGCGGCGGAAGATCGAACCGGCCAGCGGCAGCAGGATCAGCAAAGCGATGGCCCAGCGCGCCAGGTTCAGGCTCATCGGCGGCATCCACGCGCGAACCAGGCGGCCGACGACGGCGTTGCCGGCCCAGAGCAGCGGGGGCACGGTCAGCAGCAAGGCCGTCGACAGGTTCAGTCTGGGATGCATGAGGCGGGCATACGGTTCAGGCGCGGGGGCGCAATGATAGCAAATGCCCGCAGGTCGAAGACCTTTGGACGATTCGTTCGGGTCCATTAAACTGGGCGACCAACCCGGAATCGCCGAACATGCCTGAAACAAGAGATTTCCCCTGGGGCCGCTGGCTGAACGTCGCGCTGCGCTCCCTGCACCTGGCCGGAGTCGTGCTGGGCGGTGCGGCGATCCTGGGCAAGGGCGAGCTTTCCATTGCCGGTATCGTGCTCATGCTGCTGACCGGAATCGGCTTGTACGCGATCGAGTTGTGGCACCACCGCGGGTTCTGGCGCGAGCTCGCAGGCGTGTTTATCGTGCTCAAACTGCTGCTATTGCTGGCGATGCTGCTCGTGCCGGACATTGCCCTACCCCTGTTCTGGCTGCTGCTCATTGCATCTTCGGTGGTGTCGCACGCCCCGCGGGTTTTCCGGCACAGAAGAATTGGCATTTAGCGCGGGT
>JAKAIH010000315.1 GCA_021825225.1 Pseudomonadota bacterium | reverse complement strand
CCACGGTCCAGAAATAGCGCAAGTGCTTGTAGTTGAGCCGGGGCATCGTCTCGCCTCTCTTCGTCTTTTACGAACAATAGATGCATTATATTCGACTTTTCATGATATCCGGTCGCCGCTAGTATTGCTGCGTGTGCGGAACCGGCCGCGGTGCTCCTGCCGATTGTGCGGCGCTGCCCCGAGCCCGGGCGCACCCCTGACCCCTAGAGGAGAACGACTCATGAACTTGCCGCATCAGTCCCCTGCCGTCGCCGTGGCCGGAGTCGAGCGCACGATTGCCGCTGCCCCGGCCGCCAACAAGGTTGTCCGCAACACCTACCTGCTGCTGTCGATGACGCTGGCCTTCAGCGCCGTCACTGCCGCGGCCTCGCTCGCGCTGAAGCTGCCCCATCCGGGTCTGATCCTGACCCTGGTCGGCTATTTCGGCCTGCTGTTCCTCACGACCAGGTTCCGCGACAGCGCCCTCGGCCTGGCCTTCGTATTCGCGCTCACCGGCTTCATGGGCTATACGCTGGGACCCGTACTCAACGCTTATCTGGCGCTGCCCAACGGCACCCAGCTGGTGATGACGGCCATGGGGGGAACCGCGGCGATCTTCCTCGGCCTGTCGGCTTATGCGCTCGCCAGCGGCAGGGATTTCAGCTTCATCGGCGGCTTCCTCAGCGTCGGCATCCTGGTCGCCTTCCTTGCCGGACTCGGCGCCATGTTTTTCGAACTGCAAGGGCTGTCTCTCGCGGTATCGGCCATGTTCGTGCTGCTCATGTCCGGTCTGATCCTGTATGAGACCAGCAACATCATCCGCGGCGGCGAGACCAACTACATCATGGCCACGGTGACGCTGTACGTGTCGATATTCAACCTGTTCACCAGCCTGTTGCAGCTGCTCGGTTTCGCCGGCCGCGACGACTGAACCGCGCAACGCTTACAATACGCCCATGGAATGGCTCGCCTCGCCCGAGGCCTGGATCGCGCTCGCCACCCTGACCACGCTGGAAATCGTGCTCGGGGTGGACAACATCATTTTCATATCCATCCTCGTCGGACGCCTGCCGCCGAAAGAGCGCCAGCGCGCGCGCGTGATCGGGCTCGGCCTCGCCATGTTCACCCGCATCGCGCTGCTGTTGTCGCTCGCCTGGATGATGCGCCTCACCGACCCGCTGTTTTCGCTCCTGGGCCATGAGGTCTCCGGCCGCGACCTGATCCTGCTCGGCGGAGGCTTGTTCCTGCTCGCGAAGGCGGTCACCGAAATTCACAACGCGCTGGAAGGCGCGCAAGAACAGCCCTCCGGCGAATCCGCGCATGCGGGCTTTGTCGCCACGCTGGTCCAGATCGCCATCATCGACATCGTGTTCTCGCTCGATTCGGTGATCACCGCAGTCGGCATGGTCGATCAGGTTGCGGTCATGGTGCTCGCGATCGTGATCGCGGTGGGGGTGATGATGTTTGCGGCCAAGCCCATAGGCGATTTCGTCGATGCGCATCCCACCGTCAAGATGCTGGCCCTCGCCTTCCTCATCCTGGTGGGCGTGGCGCTCATCGGCGAAGGTTTCGCGATGCATATCCCCAAAGGCTATATCTACTTCGCCATGGCCTTCTCCGTCGCCGTCGAAATGCTCAACCTGAGGCTGCGCCGGCGCCAGCCGCTGCGGCTGCACAAGGAGTTGACTGCGCCGCAGTTGGCGGATTCAGAATAAACTAGGGTTTGTCGACGACCGAATCCTGCGAAGAGCAGGCTTGCAGCATCCATGAAAGACATCGCCGAGTTCATCGCCGGCTTCGAGCGTTTTCAGACCAAGTACTTCCGCGACGAGCGCGGCCTGTTCTCGCGCCTGCGCCAGGGCCAGGAGCCGCGCGCCCTGGTGATTTCCTGCAGCGATTCGCGCGTCGATCCGGCCATGCTCACCGGCGCCGATCCCGGCGACTTGTTCGTCGTGCGCAATGTGGCGAACCTGGTTCCGCCCTACCGCCATGAAGCCGAAGCGCCCGGCATCCGCGCTGCGATCGAGTTCGCGGTGAAAACGCTGGAGGTGGGGCACATCATCGTGCTGGGGCATTCAGGCTGCGGCGGCATCCAGGCCCTGATGGAGGGCGAGGGCGTTACGCAGCACCGCTACGAATTCGTCGGCGCCTGGATCAGTATCGCAATGCGCGCGCGGGAACGGGTCCTGCGCGAGCTGCCGCAGAAGTCGCCCGCTTTGCAATGCCGGGCCTGCGAGCAGGCCGCGATCCTGGTTTCGCTGGAGAACCTGCTGTCGTTTCCGTGGATCGGCGAGGCTGTCGACCAGGGCCGGCTCGCGCTGCACGGCTGGCACTTCGATATCGACTCCGGAGAACTGCTCGCCTATTCGGCAGAAACCTCGACTTTCGACTCGCTGCTCTCCGCACCGAATCTGGGCCAAGCGGAAAAGAGCTGATCCGGCCGGCTCAGGCGGCCAGGGAAACCGAAGGATGCGCCTGGTCGAGCAGCGCGAAGCGCGCGCGCCCGCCGCAAAAGCGCCGCACCAGCTCCATGATCTCGGCGCCGGCCTGTTCCACTTCGGCGGCCGGCACCGGCGGCAGGCCGTCGATGTTGAACTCGACCGCGCGCGATTCGGGCAGCGTGAGCGTGTGCTGCGCCTGGCGCCAGGTCCAGCGCCGCGTCAGCACCGTGTCGCCCTCGGCAAAAATGATCTCGCCCGGCAGCGGCTGCTCGGTCGCGCTGGAACCGAAGGCCAGAAACTGCTCCGCGCCCGTCGCCGTGCGCAAGGTGATGTCGCCCGCGAGCAGGTCGATCGCGTGCGCACCGGCGGGCAGCAGATGGCGCAGCGAAATCAGGTTGCCGATGTCGACCAGCGCATTGATCGCGGGCAGCTGCTCGCCCTTCAGCGCGCGCCGCGCCAACGCCTCGATGGAGGAGCGGAACTCCGTCGGTTTCGCGCCGAAAGCGCGATAGGCCTCGCGCCAGGCTTTAATGCGCGGCTCATCGGCCACGGCAGCGGGATTCAGGCGCGCGCGCACTGACGCCTCCGCCTCGCGCAGCAGCTCGACCAGCGCCGGCGGCGACGGGCCGTTCGCGAGCTCATGCGCGATCACCACCCCGCGCACGTAGCCGGGGAAGCGCCGGAAGATTTCGTCGGCGATGCGATAGTGAAATGCGTTCGCGGTCGCTTGCGTCATGCAGCAAGTGCCTCGGAAAGCGTCGCTTCCAGCAAACGCCGGCTGTCGGTTCGGCTAGCGATGAGCTGCGCTTCCGGTTGGTCGCACAGGCCCATGAGTTCGTCGACCTTGGCGACGATGCGGCGTTGTTCGGCGAGGTGTGGAACCGCAACCAAGATTCTTGAGAGGGCCGCCTGATTAATCTTTGGCATTGCCACCCGTGTATCCTCGCTGATTGACTGCGTCACGAATGCCTCGGACGGCATGAATCGGTGAAGGTAGCCGCAAAAGGCCCAAAGTCTGCGCCTCGACGTTCAAATCGAGATCAGACAAAACCGCTCGTTTCCGCATTTCAATCATTAACCTACAACCGTCTCTCGTGAAAACGTTGGGACACTACTGTGGTCTTTCTCCACCTCAGGCCGGATAAGACTCTCCGGGATACAAACGTGCCAAATTCAATAATTTTCACCAGTCATGGCCCGACCATGGCCCTGGCATGGGCGCGATACGCTATAGCGCTCTACGCGCCACAAACCTAGACCGCGTCGCTCGCGGCGTGCGGCGCGTGCTGCTTCGCCTTGCCGGCTCTCGGTGCATCCGCAATTTATGCGGGGAGTTACAATAGCCTCCGCCACGCCGTCATGCAACACCACTTCATCGCAAAGGACCCGCAAGTGAAAAAGAAAACCCCGGAACAATTGCGCAGCCACCGCTGGTACGGTGCCAAGGACATGCGTGCCTTCGGGCACCGCTCGCGCACCGCGCAGATGGGCTACGACCGCAGCGACTACGCCGGCAAGCCGGTGATCGCGATCATCAACACCTGGAGCGACATCAATCCCTGTCACACCCATTTCAAGCAGCGCGTCGAGGAAGTAAAGCGCGGCGTATGGCAGGCGGGCGGCTTCCCGGTGGAGATGCCGGCGATGTCGCTGTCCGAGCCGTTCCAGAAGCCGACCACCATGATGTACCGCAACTTCCTCGCCATGGAAACGGAGGAACTGCTGCGCTCCTATCCGGCCGACGGCGCGGTGCTGATGGGTGGCTGCGACAAGACCACGCCGGCGCTGCTCATGGGCGCGATCAGCATGAACC
>JAKAIH010000314.1 GCA_021825225.1 Pseudomonadota bacterium | reverse complement strand
GCTTGCAGCGCCGCGCGCGCCTTCGCGCCCACCGGCACGCTGCGCGTCTTGCCGCCCTTGCCGGTCACGGTCACCTCGGCCTCGCGGCCGATCGCATCGGCCTGCGCCAGATCGAGGCCGACCAGTTCTGCCAGGCGCAGTCCGCAGGAGTAGGCGAGCTCGAACATCGCCTTGTCGCGCAGGTCCGGGGGCGTTTCGGCCGGCGCTTCCAGCAGTTGCCCGGCCGCCTCGGGCGATAGCGCCCTGGGCAGGCCCCTGGGCGCCTTGGGCGCGCGCAGGCCGGCGCAGGGATTGCTGCTGTAGCCGCGGTGGCGCGCGAGCCAGGTGTACAGGCCGCGCCAGGCCGAGAGCATGTGCGCGATGGTGCGGCCGGACAGGCCGCGCGCGTGCAGTTGCGCCACGCTGCGGCGGATATGCTGCGGCAACATGCGCGAGAGCGCCACGTCCGGGTTGAGTTCGAACAGGGCCTCGACGTCCTTCCGGTAGTTGCGGCGCGTGCCCGCGGCGAGGTGGCGCTGGTGCGACAGATGCTCGAGGTAGGCCGCCAGCAATTCGCGGCGGGGATCAGAGTCGGTCGCGTTCTGATCCGCCGGCATGGCTACAAGTGCCGCAGCAGCGTCGCGCTGAGGAGTTCGCCCAGGCGCTTGAGATACAGCGTCCCCACCTCCGGGTAGAAGCGTTTCGGGTCTTCGCTCGCGAGCACGAGCATGCCTATGCACGCCTTTGCGCCGTCGCGCAGCGGCACGCTGGCGACCGAGCGCAGCTGCGCCGCGGTTTCGCCGAACCAGGACAGCAGCTCCGGATTCGCGTCGGCGCCGCAGACAGGATGTTCCAGGCCTTCTGCATAGCGGCGCAGTTCCTCGCTCACCGGCGCGAATTCCGCATCGCCTCCCGCGACAGCCGCACCCCAGATGCGCAGCGCCGCGTGCGGCACGGCGAAATCTTCGCGCAGGTTGTAATACAGCGCCTGCAGCGTCGCGTGCAACTCGCCGGCGGGCAACAGCGCGAGACACAGGCGGTGCATTTTTTCGCCGATCGCATCATTCTCCTCGCCGAACTGGATCAGTTCCGCAAGCTTGCCCTCGAGCATTCTGCTTTTTTCGCGCAAGGTGAGGATCTGGCGCTCGGCGATCGGGATGGCGCGGCCGCCATGCGGATGCGGAATGTAGATCTGCGCCAGCAATTCGGCATATTCCTCGAAGAAACCGGGGTTGTCCTGCAGATAGCGCACCACGTCTTCAGCATTAGTCAATCTCAATTTCTCCCTGGAACACGGTGACCGCAGGTCCGGTCATCCACACCGGATTGTCCGCGCCTTCCCAACGTATCGTCAAATCGCCGCCGCGCGTGGACACGTGCACGCTGCCATCGAGCAGGCCGCGGCGTATGCCGACCACGACCGCGGCACAGGCGCCCGTGCCGCAGGCGAGCGTCTCGCCCGCGCCGCGCTCGTACACCCGCAGCCGGATGCGGCCGCGGTCCTGCACCTGCATGAAACCCGCATTCACGCGCTCGGGAAAGCGCGCATGGTGCTCGATCAGCGGGCCCTGCGTGCTCACCGGCGCGGCGTCCACATCCGCCACCAGCTGCACCGCGTGCGGATTGCCCATGGATACCGCACTGATCTCGACCGTCGCGTCGCCGACCTCCAGCGACTGCACCAAGGCGTCGCTGTCGGCGATGAAAGGGATGCGCCTCGCCTCGAACACCGGCGCGCCCATGTTCACCGTGACTTCGCCGTCGGCTTCCATCCGCGGCATAATCACGCCCGCAGCGGTCTCGACCCGGATTTCGTGCTTCGTTGTCAGCCCGCGCTCGCGCACGAAGCGCACGAAACAGCGCGCGCCGTTGCCGCACTGCTCTACCTCGCCGCCGTCGGCGTTGAATATGCGGTAGCGGAAATCGGTGTCGGCCGTGCGCGCCGGCTCCACCAGCAGGATCTGGTCGCAGCCTATGCCGAAATGCCGGTCGGCGAGGCGGCGCAACTGTTGCGGCTTCAGCGCGAGGTGCCGGCTGACGCCGTCGAGCACGACGAAATCGTTGCCCGCCCCCTGCATTTTGGTGAATTGCAGCTTCACTGCTTCTGCCCCCTGCTATGCGCGTACAAACCGCTATGCGCGGCAAAAGCGCGTGTAATCGCGCAGGATGCAGCGGTCCATGACCACCGTCATGCCGGCAGCCCGCGCGCGCTCGGCCGCTTCCTCGTTCCAGATGTTCTCCTGCATCCAGATCCGCTTCAGGCCCAGGCGCAGGCAATCGTCCACCACTGCAGAAACGAACTCGGAAGCGCGAAAAACGTTCACCAGGTCGATAGGTTCCGGCACCGAGGCGAGATCCGGATAGGCTTTCTCGCCCAGGCCCTCGCTGATCCCGGGGCGCACCGGAATGACGCGATAGCCGAACTGCTGCATGCGCTGCGCGATAGTGTGGCTGGGCCGGCCGGGCTTGGGCGAATAGCCCACCACTGCGATGGTCTTCACGCTTTTCAGCAGCGCGCAGATCTGTTCCGGGTCGGGATTTGTGAATGGCATTATCTGATTCTAACCGCGAAGTGGCTGAACAGTTT
The DNA here is from genome assembly GCA_021825225.1 of Pseudomonadota bacterium. Taxonomy (GTDB): domain Bacteria; phylum Pseudomonadota; class Gammaproteobacteria; order Burkholderiales; family SG8-39; genus 2-12-FULL-64-23. Next base: position 1,681 of record JAKAIH010000314.1, on the reverse strand, counting down.
GATCGATACCTTGGCGGATGAACCCGAACGAATCAGGTCTAATCGCTTTGGCGCCGTCCGTCTCCCTTATTGCGCGGACGGCGGCCCGTCCGCGCGGATCGTCGATTGCGAGCGGATGCGCTTTTCATCCGCTCGGAAAACATGGTTGGCGCGCGCAGCGCGCAATTCGGCGCAATGCACGCAACCATGCTTAAGACGCCGTACGTAACCAGCCTCAGTACCACGGCGCCTCCCCCGGCGGGCGCGTCTTGAAGCGCTTGTGCACCCACAGATACTGCTCGGGCATCTGCCGCACCTGCTCCTCGACGAATGCGTTCATGCGCCGCGTATCGGCCTCTATGCTCGCACCGGGATAATTTTCCCAGGCCGGGAGGAAGCGCACCACATAGCCGGCGCCGCCGGGCAGCATGCGGCTGATGCAGGGCAGCACGCGCGCGCCGGACATGCGCGCCAGACGCGACACCCCGGTGATGGTGGCCGCTTCGACACCGAAGAAAGGCACGAAGATCGTATCGCGCTGGCCGTAGTCCATGTCCGGCAGATAGTAGAACGGCTGGCCTGCCTGCATCGCGCGCAGCGCCGGGCGCACGCCCTGCTGGCGCGACAGCAGCGTCGGCGCACCGAAGCGCCGGCGCCCGGCAAGCAGCGCGGCATTGAACACCTCGTTCTTCTGCCTGGAATATATGGACACCATGTCGAATTCCAGCGCAAGGCGCGTCCAGCCCATGTCCAGTCCGACGAAATGCGGCGCGAGCAGGATCAGCGGGCCGCCGCGCACCGCCTCGAAATGCTCCCTGCCCTCGATACGCACCAGCTGCCGGATGCGCGCGGGCGATCCCCACCAGAGGATGGCGCGCTCGAGAAAGGCGCGGGCGAACGCCTGAAAATGGCGCCGCGCGAGCGCGCGGCGCTCGCCTTGCGCGAGCTCGGGCAGGCAACGCGCGAGGTTGATCAGACACACGCGGCGGCGCTCGCGTCCCAGCGCAAAAAGCAGCGTGCCCAAGCCCCTGCCCAGGGCGGCGAACCAGGCCAGCGGCAGCAGCCGCAGCAACCAGAGGAAGGCGAGAGCGCAGCGCGTCAGCATCAGCGCCCAGGCGGCGGCGCCCCGGCCGGCACTTTGTAACGGTTGTATCCCCAGCCATACTGCGCCGGACACAGCCGGATCAAGCCCTCGAGCGCGCGGTTCAGCGTGCGCGCCGGCGCTTCACCTGCGAGCGGCAGTGGCATCGGCGCGAGATGCAGGTGATAGCCCGCGCCCCGCGGCAGGCGTTCGGCGTAGGCCAGGATGGTTTGCGCCTCCGCAGCCTGGGCCAGCCGTCCCGCCAGGGTCATGGTATAGGCCGGGCGGCCGAAGAATTCCGCCCACTCGCCCTCGCCCACGCCCGGCGCCTGGTCGGGCAGGATGCCGATCGCCTCGCCGCGCCTGAGCGCGCGCAGCAGCACGCGCACGCCCTTCAGATCGGCGCTGGCCAGATGCAGATTGGGCCGGTTGCGCCCGGCCAGCATCAGCGCCTCCAGCGCCTTTTTCTTCGGCGGCCGGTAGAGGGCGGTGAGCGGTGCGTCGGCAGGCGCGCGCCAGGCGTAGTACTGCGCGGTGATTTCGAAGCAGCCCAGGTGCGGCGTCAGGAAAATGATGCCGCGGCGCCGCGCCAGCGCAGCCTCGACCAGTTCCCAGCCGCTT
>JAKAIH010000313.1 GCA_021825225.1 Pseudomonadota bacterium | reverse complement strand
CCTCGCGCAGGTACAAGGGTACCGGCACCGCGCCGCAGGCGAGGATTTGCGACTCGTAGATCGGAAATCCGGGGTTGGGGTAGATCACCTCGTCGCCGACCCCATAATCGGTGGTGCACAGAATGCTGTAGGCGATGAATGGTTTCGCACCGGCGCCGATCACGACATGCTCTGGATCGATCGTCAGGCCGCGCAGACGCCCCATGTCCTTCGCCGCGGCCGCGCGCAATTCCGCAATCCCGGCCGAAGGCGTGTAGCCGTGCCGCCCTTCCCGGATCGCCTTGACCGCGGCATCCTGGATGTTCACCGGCGTATGGAAATCGGGTTGCCCGATGCAGAAGGAAATGATGTTCTTCCCCTGGCGCATGAGTTCGTTCACCTCGGCGAGCACGACAAAGGCGTTCTCGGTGCCGAGTTCGGCGGTACGGCGGCTGGTCTTGGGCATGCTCGGGGGCGTCACGGTTTGGAGAGGATTGCCATTTTATCCTATGCGGCAGGCCGCGACTCGTCCTATCATGTCGGCAAAACCGCGGAGACGCACATGCTGCTCAACTGTGTTGCCTACCAGGACGGCCGCAAACTGGCCGACATCAAGCCGGATGAAATCAGCGATTACGTCAGCCGACCGGACTGCTTCGTCTGGGTTGCGCTCAGGGACCCGGGCCCCGGCGAGCTCGCCGCCATGCAGCACGAATTCGACCTGCACGAGCTGGCGGTCGAGGACGCGCGCCACGGCCACCAGCGCCCGAAAATCGAGGAATACGGCGACTCGCTGTTCGCGGTGCTGCACACGATCGATACGGCCGACGGGCAAATCAACGTCGGGGAGGTGGACACATTCGTCGGTCCGAACTACCTGCTCACCGTGCGCAGCCACACCGAGCACGGATTCGCCAATGTGCGCGCCCGCTGCGAGCGCGAGCCGCACCTGCTGCGTCAGGGCTCAGGGTTCGTCTTTTACGCGCTGATGGACGCGATCGTCGACCGCTATTTTCCGGTGCTGGACGCGCTGGAGAATGAGCTCGAGGCGGTGGAAGAGCGGATATTCTCGGGCAATTCGGCGCGGTCCAATATCGAATCGCTGTACGAACTGAAGCAGAAGCTGATGACGCTCAAACACGCGGCCGGCCCCTTGCTCGAAGCCTCGGGCAAGCTGCACGGCGGCAGAGTGCCGCAGGTCTGCGCCGGAACGCAGGAATACTATCGCGACGTATACGATCACCTGATACGCATCAACCAGTCGATCGACAGCCTGCGCGACATGGTGACCACCGCGATCTCGGTCAACCTGTCCCTGATCACGCTGCAGGAAAACGAGACCACCAGGCGCATCGCGGCGTATGCCGCACTGGTCGCGGTGCCGACCATGATCGCCGGCGTCTACGGCATGAACTTCAAGAACATGCCCGAGCTATCCTGGGATTTCGGCTACCCGCTCGCGCTCGTCATCATGGCGGCCCTGGACGGCATTGCTTTCTACCGCCTGCGCAAGGCCGGCTGGCTGTAACTGCCTGCCCCGATCAGACGCCAGCCTTGGCCAGCACCGCCTGCAGCAGCACGTTGCAGCCGGCCGCGAGGTCCTCCGGCTTGGCGTTCTCGATTTCGTTGTGGCTGATGCCGCCCTCGCAGGGCACGAAAATCATCGCCGTGGGCGCTACGCCGGCGATATAGACGGCATCGTGGCCGGCGCCGCTGACGATGTCCATGTGGCGATAGCCCAGGCTCGCGGCGCCGGTACGCACCGCCGCCACGCAAGCCTGATCGAAATGGCAGGGCGGAAAGAACACAGTCTGGCGGATGTCGATGCCGAGCTTGTGCTCAGCGGCGATCTTCGCCGCCGCCGCGCGCAGGCCCTGCTCCATGCGGTCCAGGCCGGACACATCCGTGTCGCGAAAATCGACCGAGAACAGCGTCTCGCCGGGCACGACGTTGCGCGAATTGGGCCGGTTCACGATCATGCCGACGGTGCCGCGCGCGTGTTCGGTTACCTTGGCCAGCCGGTTGACTTCCTGGATCAGGAAGCTCGCGCCCAGCAGCGCATCGCGGCGCAGGTGCATGGGCGTGGGGCCCGCGTGCGCGTCCATGCCGCTGACCGTGACCTCGAACCAACGCTGGCCCAGCGCCCCGGTCACGACGCCAACCGTATTGCCGCTGTTCTCCAGCAACGGGCCCTGTTCGATGTGCGCCTCGAAATAGGCGCCCAGCTTGCGCCCGCCGACCGACGCCGCGCCGGCGTAGCCGATCGCGCGCAAGGCGTCGCCGAAGGAAACGCCGTCGAGATCGCGCGCCGCGAGAATTTCCTCCACCGTGTGCACGCCGGCAAACGCGCCCGACGCGCCCATCACCGGCAGGAAGCGCGAACCCTCCTCGTTGGTCCACATCGCGACTTCGAACGGCGCCTCGGTCTGTATCCCCTGGTCGTTGAGGCTGCGCGCCACTTCCAGCGCCGCCATCACGCCGTAGCAGCCGTCGAAGCGCCCGCCCGAAGGCTGGGTGTCCAGATGGCTGCCGGAGACCACCGCCGGCAAAGCATTGTTGCGTCCCGCGCGGCGCGCGAAAATATTGCCGACGCCATCCACGCTCACAGCGAGGCCCGCCGCCTTGCACCAGTTGGCGAACAGATCGCGCGCCTGGCGATCGAGGTCGGTCAAGGTCAGGCGCTTCACCCCGCCTTTGGGCGTAGCGCCGATTTTCGCCATCTGCATGAGCGAGTCCCACAGGCGCTCGTCGTTGATGCGCAGGTCCGTCGCTTTGGCCGCAGCGTTCATGCGTTCAGGTTCCCGATCAAGCCAGTTCGCGCACGACTTCGGCGGTGACGCCGAACATTTCGTCCAGGTGCTTCTTTTCCGCGATCAGCGGCGGGCAGAAGGCGATGTTGTCGCCGATCGGGCGCACGAACACGCCGCGGTCCCAGCACTTTTCGAACACTTCCTTCGCGCGCGCCCCCGGAGCGCCCTCGCGCGGCGCGAATTCAATCGCGCCGATCAGGCCGAGGTTGCGGCAATCGACCACATGCGGCAGCCCCTTGAACGAGTGCACCCCCGCTTCGAAGTCCGCGGCGAGCGTCTGCGCGCGCGTGAGCAAACCCTCTTCCGCATAGGTCTCCAGCGTTCCCAGCGCCGCGGCACTGGCCAGCGGGTGCCCGGAATAGGTATAGCCGTGGAAGAAGTCGATGCCGTTGCCCGAAGCCTGCATGAACGTATCGTAAATCCCGCGCTTCACGATCACCCCGCCCATGGGCACGGTGCCGCTGGTGATGCCCTTGGCGAACGTGATCAGATCGGGCGTCACGCCGAAGTATTCGCTCGCGAACGGCCGGCCCAGACGCCCGAAACCGGTGATCACTTCGTCGAATATGAGCAGGATGCCGTGCTTGTCGCAGATTTGGCGCAGCCGTTGCAGATAGCCCTGCGGCGGAACCAGCACGCCGCCCGCGCCCGACACCGGCTCCACGATCACCGCGGCGATGTTGGAGGCATCGTGCAAAGGAATGATGCGCTGCTCCAGTTCGTCGGCGAACTCGGCGCCGGCGGCCGGCTGGCCGCGCGAGAACGCGCTGCGCGCGAGGTCCTGGGTGTGGCGCAGATGATCGACGCCGGGAATCATCAGGCCGTAGGCTTTGCGGTTCGCGGGCACGCCGCCGACCGATATGCCGGCCAGATTCACGCCGTGATAGCCACGCTCGCGGCCGATGAAGCGCGTGCGCGTACCCTCGCCTTTGAGGCGGTGGTAGGCGAGCGCGATTTTCAGCGCCGTGTCCACCGCCTCGGAGCCGGAATTGACGAAAAACACATGCTCCATGCCCTCGGGCGCGAGCGCCGCGATGCGGCGCGCCACTTCGAACGGCAGCGGATGGCCGAGCGAGAACGAGGAGGAGAAATCGAGGATGCCCGCCTGCTTGCGTATCGCTTCGACGATCTTCGGCCGGCAATGCCCGGCATTGACGCACCACAGCGTGGCCAGCCCGTCGAGCACTTTCTTGCCTTCTACCGTGGTGTAGTACATGCCCTCGGCCGACGCGATCATGCGCGGCGAGCGCTTGAACGCGCGATTGTTCGTGTACGGCATCCAGTAGTGCTCGAGATCGAGCGCTTGCGACGGCTGTGGCGTGGCGTTCATCGAAGTCCTCCAGATGCTGCGGTAATCGGGCGGTTTGGGACCGCGGGCTGCCGGCACCCGCGCTGCGTCAGCCCAGCGTCGGCATATTGAGACCGGCGGCGGGCGTGTCTTCATGCGGCCAGCGCGTGGTCACCACCTT
>JAKAIH010000312.1 GCA_021825225.1 Pseudomonadota bacterium | reverse complement strand
GGCGGCGGCCGCCACCTCGGCGTGCGCGGCGAAGCGCTCCTTCAGCCAGTATTCGATCGCCTTGACGTCGTGATTGGTGCGGGATTCGATTTCCTTGACCCGGGCCGCGTCCGTTTCGGCGAAGCCCGCCGCCGCCTGGCGCAGCTCGCCCACCGCCGCCGCGGAAAAAGGCCGCACCTCGACCACCGCAGGATGTTGCGCCAGCGCGATCAGCCATTCGATCTCGATGCGCACGCGATAGCGGATCAGCGCCGCCTCGCTGCAATAGGCGGCGAGCGGAGCGAGTTGCCTGTGGTAGCGCCCGTCGAGGGGCGATAGTGCGCTGAGCGGCGAGGGCATTTTGCAGTGTTTGACAATTCCGCAACAAAATTCATTTTATCATGCGCAAAGCTCCCAATGCTTCAGGGCAAAACGGGGGCGATGTTATAATCTGTCCCCCTCCGAGACGACTCGCGGCAAATTCACAATGAGATTATTAGGTTCGCTCACCAGCCCCTATGTGCGCAAATCGCGCATCGTATTGGCCGAGAAGAAAATCGACTACAGCTTCGAAGTGGAGGATCCCTGGAGCGAGAAATCGAGGGTTGCCGATGCCAATCCGCTGGGAAAGGTGCCGGTGCTGGTGCTCGAGGACGACAGCACGCTGTTCGATTCGCGCGTGATCGTCGAATTTCTCGACAGCGTGTCCCCGATCAGCCGGCTGATCCCCGCCAATAATCGCGAGAAGATCGAGGTCAAGCGCTGGGAAGCGCTCGCCGACGGCGTGCTCGACGCCGCGACCGCAGTGGTACTTGAACGCCGCCGTCCGGCCAAGCAGAAAAGCGAAACGGCGATCAAGCGTCAGATGGACAAGATCGAGCGCGGCCTGGCCGTCATGGCACGGGACCTGGCGGACAAACCCTGGTGCACCGGCAATGCCTTCACCCTGGCCGACATCGCCTGCGGCGTCGCCCTCGGCTATCTCGACTTCCGCCACGGCCAGTTCGACTGGCGCGTGCTGCATGCGAATCTGGCAAAGCTGGCGGCAAAACTGGCGGAGCGCCCTTCGTTTGCCGAGACTGCGCCGCAGGAGGCGCAAGCCGCTGCGCTCAAGGCGGAGCACTAGGGAATACCTGCAAGCCCCCTGGAAGGCGCCACCGCGACGAATCCTTACTGGATCACGCCGCCACCCAGGCAAACCTCGCCCTGATACAGCACCGCCGACTGCCCCGGCGTGACCGCCCATTGGGGTTGCTCGAAATGCATCTCGCACACGTCGGGCTCCGTATGGGAAATGCGGCAGGGCGCGTCAGCCTGCCGGTAGCGCGTCTTCGCCGCGTAGGCCGGCGCCGCATCCGGCACGCTGCCGCTGATCCAGGACAGGTCCGCCGCGCGCAGGCTGTCCCTCTGCAATAGGGGATGATCGTGGCCGCGCACCACGATCAGTTCGTTCTTCGCCATGTCCTTGGCCGCCACATACCAGGCTTCGCCTTCGGCCGCGCCGCCCTTCACGCCGCCTATGCCTATGCCCTTCCTCTGCCCGATGGTGTAGAAGGCGAGGCCGACATGCTCGCCGAGCACCCTGCCTTCGGGCGTGCGTATGGCGCCGGGCGTGCGCGGCAGATAACGGTTGAGAAATTCGCGGAACGGACGCTCGCCGATGAAGCAGATGCCGGTCGAGTCGCGCTTCGCGTGTACCGGCAGTCCTGCTTCGCGCGCAATGCGGCGCACCTCGGTCTTGTGCAGTTGCGCCAGCGGAAACACCGCGCGCGCGAGCTGCGCCTGGCTCAGGCGGTGCAGGAAATAACTCTGGTCCTTGCTCTTGTCCGCGGCCTTGAGCAGCTCGAAGCGCCCTGCCTGTGCGCCCTCGCTCTGCTCGCGCACCCCCGCATAGTGCCCGGTGGCGATGCGCCCGGCGCCCAGCGCGATCGCGTGATCGAGAAAGGCCTTGAACTTGATTTCGGCATTGCACAGTACGTCCGGATTGGGCGTGCGTCCGGCCTGATATTCGGCAAGGAAAGCACGGAATACGCGCTCCTTGTATTCGGCGGCGAAATTGACTGCCTCCAGTTCGACGCCGATCACGTCGGCCACCGCGGCGCAGTCGATCAGATCCTGGCGCGTCGAGCAATATTCGTCATCGTCGTCGTCTTCCCAGTTCTTCATGAACAGGCCGACCACTTCGAAGCCGGCGCGCTTCAACAGCAGCGCCGCCACCGCAGAGTCCACGCCGCCGGACATGCCGACGATGATTTTTTCTTTGACACTCATAAGAAAACGAGGGGATATCTCCCCTCGCGCCCCCCTGAATCGGCGGCCGTTTCCAAAATTCCGAAACGGCCCTCTATTCTATTGGACATTGGGGGTTTTTCCCGCGAGCCAGTCCTCGAGCGGCAGCACCGCGGCCGGATGGCCGTTGTCGAAGAACCAGCTGTCGACGATATACACCTTCTGGGTTTCCCGCTCGCGTATGCGCGCGGCCCAGTGCTCGCCGAAGAAGAAGCGCCGGCGCATCAGCGGCTCCAGCACCTCGTGGTACCTGAGCCAGCCGTGCGTCTGCAGCAGCCTGAGAAACGCGGTGGTATTGGTCGAATGGTCGATGCAGTCCATCTTTCCGTTCTCCCCGCCGTCGGCGTAATTTCCACCCCGGTCGCGCCACACTGGCGTCTGTTCGCCCGCGATCGCGTACATGCGACCGACGACTTCCGCGATCGCCTCGCGCTCCGTTGCGGCGTCGCCCGCTGCAGCGAGTTCACGCTGCAGCGCCGCGAGCTGCTGCGCGCTGTAGTCCACCGGCGCCCTGGCGTAACAGCCGTAGTTGTAGCAGATCGTGACTTCGTCGGCGTGCGCGGCCAATCCCGGCACGGCGAGCGCGCCGAGCAGCGCGAGCCCGCCCGCCCGGCGACTATGCATAGTCTGTCAGCACATTCAGCGGATAGCGCCTGCCGGCAAGATAGTCCTCGACGCAGCGCAGCACCAGCGGGCTGCGATGGCGCGCGCGCGTGGCGCGCAGCTCCCCGGCATCCAGCCACACCGCGCGCACGATGCCGGCATCCAGCGCGCGCCCGTCCTCGTGCCTGCCCAGCTCGCCGCAAAAAGCGAAGCGCAGGTAGGTCACGCCGGCGCCGGACGCCGAATCCGGTTTGCGCCAGCGATAGATGCCCACCAGCTCGCGCGGCTGGAAATGCCAGGCCGATTCCTCCAGCACCTCGCGCGCACAGCCCTCGACCAGCGACTCGTGCAGCTCTAGATGCCCGGCCGGCTGGTTGTACACGATGCGCCCCTCATCCTCCTCCTCGACCAGCAGGAACCGACCGCCGCGCTCGATCACGGCGGCTAGCGTGACGCTGGGCCGCTGCTGCTCCACGCCAGCGCTTCAGCGACTGTTGCTGCGGATGAATTCAGCCATGCGCGCCACGCCTTCCTCGATTGCCTGATTGGACGCCGCATAGGAAAAGCGGATGTGCTGGCCCTCGCCGGGCACGCGCGCACCGAAATGGATATCCGCAAGCACCGCCACCCCGGCTTCGTTCAACAGGCGTTTGCGCAACTCTTCCGAGTCCTTGGCGCCGATCATGCGGCAGGCCTCGGTGACATTGGGCCAGGCGTAGAACGCGCCGCCGGGCAGCTTGCAGCTCACGCCCGGGACCCGGTTCAGCAGGCCGACGATCAGGTCGCGCCGGGCGAGGAAACTGTCGCGCATCCTGCGCGGCTCGTCCTGCGGGCCGTTGAGCGCCTCCACCGCGGCCCACTGGCTGATGTGCGAAGCGCAGGAGTCGGTGTTGGTCACCCAGCGCACGAACTGCGGCGCCAGGACCGGATTCGAGGCGAAACCGATGCGCCAGCCGGTCATGGCCCAGGTCTTGGAGGCGCCGTCGGAAATGATGGTGCGCTCGTACATATCCGGCAGCGACGCGATCGACGCGAATTCGCCCTGGTAGAGCAGACGCGAATAGATTTCGTCGGCGAAAATCCAGATATCGGGATGGCGGCGCAGCACCGCGGCGATGTCCTCGAGGTCCTTTCTGGTCAGGATGCCGCCGGTAGGATTGTGCGGCGAGTTGAGGATCAGCAACTTGGTCCTGGGTGTAATCCGGGCCTCGAGCTCGGCCGGATCGAAGGCGAAATCGCGCGCCTCGCGCAGGTACAAGGGAACCGGCACCGCGCCGCAGGCGAGGATTTGCGACTCGTAGATCGGAAATCCGGGGTTGGGGTAGATCACCTCGTCGCCGACCCCATAATCGGTGGTGCACAGAATGCTGTAGGCGATGAATGGTTTC
>JAKAIH010000311.1 GCA_021825225.1 Pseudomonadota bacterium | reverse complement strand
ATTGGACAAGGCTGCGGGTGGCTTGCGCGCGCCATCGGCTGTACAGTGCGCGCTGTAATTTCTTTTGACGCTCCCGCCGCAGCTGCCCGCGGCATCGACAACATGCGTACCGCCGACCTCAGCCGCCTGATCCTCCTTGCCGCCATCTGGGGCGGCTCCTTCCTGTTCGTGCGCATGGCAGTGGGCGCGATCGGACCGCAGTGGCTGACCGAATTGCGCGTGGGCATCGCCGCCGTCGCCATGCTGATCTACGCGCGCGCGTCGGGCTTCGCATTGCAGCTGAAACAGAACTGGCGGCCTTACCTGGTGCTGGGCGTGCTCAACACCGCGCTGCCCTGGTGGCTGTACGCCTGGTCGGGCAAGCATATCGGCGCTTCCTACATGGCCATACTCAATGCCGCCGCGCCCTGGTTCGCCGCCATCTGCGGCGCGATCTGGCTGGGCGAGCGCATGAGCTGGAGCAAGAGCGCAGGTCTCGCGCTGGGCATGGCCGGCGTGGCGCTGCTGGTGGGCTTCGGCCCGATCGCAGTGAGCGCCGAGGTGCTGCTGTCGGTGCTCGCCTGCATCGCTGCCACCGCCTGCTATGCGCTCGCCGGCGTGTACGTGAAAAAGCGCGCGGGGAAACTCGCACCGCGTGCACTGACCGTAGGCAGCCTGGTCGCCGCCAGCATTGTCGTGATGCCCTTCCTGCCGGCGCCACCGTCCGCCGCCGCCTTCAGCTGGCAGGTGAGCGTCGCCGTCCTCGGGATTTCTCTGCTGTGCAGCGCCGCGGCCTATTTGATTTACTTCCGTCTGATCGCCAACATCGGACCGACGCGAACTTTCACTGTGACATTCCTCATCCCGGTGTTCGGCACGCTCTGGGGCGCGCTGTTCCTGGGTGAACCGGTGGGGCTCAGCACCCTCGCGGGCGGCGCAGTCATCATCGCCGCCACGGCGCTGGTGCTGGAGGTGGGCAAGCGTCGTACCCGCGCATAAGAGGTGTCGGAGAAGAGCGCGACGCCCCCTTTCAGATCTCCCAACTCAGCGCTGCTCGGCGCCGCTCCCCTGCCGCGCCAGGAACCGGTCCAGTTGATCGGCGAAGGCCTTGCGGTCGCCCTGTTTCAGCGGCGCCGGGCCGCCGGTGTCGACGCCGCTTGAGCGCAGTTGGTCCATGAAACTGCGCAACGCGAGCCGCTCGGCAATGTTGTCCTTGCTATAGAACTCGCCGCGCGGATCGAGCGCATGCGCGCCTTTGCCGATGACGCCGGCGGCAAGCGGGATGTCGGCGGTGATGACCAGGTCGCCCGGCTGTACCTCGGCGACTATGCGGTCGTCGGCGACGTCGAAGCCGGCCGGCACCTGCAGCGCTTTGATGTAGGGTGAGGGCGGGACGTACAGGGCCTTGTTGGCGACCAGGGTCAGCGCAAGCCGCAAGCGCTCGGCGGCGCGATACAAAATTTCCTTGATCACCTTGGGACAGGCATCGGCGTCGACCCAGATCCGCATTCGAATTCCCCCGATGGCACGCCCCGCCGTTAGAATACACCAATGCAAACACCCCGGCGCCGCTGGTTCGACTCCCTGCTCGCCTGGTATTTCGTCAGTGTCTGGGGCTCGGGCTTCATCGCCACCAAGGTCGGACTGCAGTACGCCGCACCGTTTACTTTCCTCACGCTGCGCTACCTATTCGGCCTCGCCTGTCTGATCCCCGTGGTGCTGGTGCTGCGCCCGCACTGGCCGGCTTCGCGCAGCGAGCTCGGGCATATTCTGGTGGCCGGACTGTTGATGCACGCCGTCAACCTCAGCGCCAGCCATTACGCGCAATATCTCGGCATGAGCGCCGGCGTCACCGCCCTGATCCTCGCGGCCCAGCCACTCCTGACGGCGCTCATCGCCTCGCGCTGGATGCACCAGCGTCTCATCGCGCGCCAATGGCTGGGCGTGGTTCTGGGCCTGGCCGGCGTGGCGCTGGTCGTATGGCACAAGATCGACATCCGCGCGGTTCGCTGGTCCAGCCTCGCGGCGGTAGGCTGCTCCCTCGGCGCGATCACCGCCGGCACCCTGTACCAGCGCGTGTTCTGTCCGCGCGTGGATCTCAACAGTGCGGCGCTGCTGCAGTTTGCGATTTCGCTCGCCGTGGTCGCGCCGCTCGCCTGGGCGGTGGAAGGCATGCAGGTGCGCTGGGCCTGGCAGCTTTTCGCCGCGATCGCGTTTCTGGTCATCTTCGCCTCCATCCTCGCGGTGAACGTGCTGCATACCCTGATGCGCCGCGGCGAAGCAGCGCGCGTCACCAGCCTGATGTACCTGACGCCGGTGTTCGCGGTGGCGCTGGAGCAGTTGGTGTTCGGCGTGATACCCACGCCGCTGAGCCTGGCCGGCATGGCCGTCGCCTGCCTCGGCGTGGCGATGGTGGCCTGGCAAAAACGCCGGCCGGCGGCGCTGGACTGACATGCGCCTGTGGCAACTGGTCGCGCTCACCATTCTCGCGCACACCGCGTTCAACGGCAGCCGCATGCTGGTGTCGCTGTATGCGCTCCAGCTGCACGCCTCGGCGTTCACCGTGGGCACGCTGATGTCCTCGTTCGCCCTGCTGCCGATGCTGCTTGCGGTGAGCGCGGGGCGGCTCATCGACCGCAGCGGCGCACGCTGGCCTCTGTTCGTTGCAAGTCTGATGGTGGCCTCGGGCGCGCTGCTGCCTTATTTCTGGCCGCGCCTGTGGACGCTCTACGCCGCGAGCACCATGATCGGCACCGGCTTCATGATGTTCCACGTCGCGGTCAACCAGGTGGTCGGCGCGATCGGCCGCGCCGAAGAGCGCACCGCGAATTTCAGCTGGCTGGCGCTCGGTTTTTCCGTCTCCAGTTCGCTCGGACCGCTGGTGACGGGATTTGCGATCGACGCGATCGGCTACCTGCCCACCTTCCTGCTGCTGTTCCTGTTTCCGCTTACCCCCCTGGTTGTGACGTGGCTGAACCGGCCGGCGCTGCCGCAAGCGAAGGAGCGCAAGGCCGATACCGGCGCAAGCCGCGTGATGGACCTGCTGCACAACCGCCCCCTGCGCCGCGTATTCATCGCCAGCGGGCTGCTCAACATGGCCTGGGACCTGTACACCTTCGTCATGCCGCTTTACGGATCGCGCATCGGACTGTCGGCCTCGACCATAGGCTCGATCATGGGCAGTTTCGCCATTTCCATCTTCGCCGTGCGCCTGCTGCTGCCGCTGCTGATCCGGCGCGTGCGGCCGTGGCAGATCATCGGCGCCGCACTGCTGATCTCGGCAGCGGTCTATTGCGTGTTTCCGCTGTTTGTCAGCGTTCCGCTGCTGGTGGTGCTGTCCTGCTCGCTCGGGATCGGTCTGGGTTGCTCGCAGCCGATGGTGATGGCGCTGCTCTACAACACCTCGCCGCCCGGGCGCCAGGGCGAAGCGGTAGGCGTGCGCACCACGATCATGAATGCAAGCAGCACCGCGCTGCCGCTCGCCTCCGGGGCTCTGGGCGCAGCGGTGGGCATGGGTCCGGTATTCTGGTCGATGGCGGCGCTGCTCGGCGCGGGCGCATATGTGGTCAACCGGCGGCAGGGGCGCCGATAAACGGTGGCAAGCGCGAATCGAGCCAGCAGCCCAGACCCCGGGCGTTGAGTTCGATGTCGTTCGAATAGATATCGAGGATGCGCGCCTCGGGCAGGCGCGAGCCCCAGCGCCGCGCCTCTTCCAGCACGATCTGCTTTACGCCCTCGCGCAGGCGCTCGGGCCGCGCCGCGCCCGCATCCCGCTCGCGCAGGCCGAGTTCGGCGTGCGCGTCCACCAGCCGGTGCAGCACCGCGCCCTTCGCCGCTATGTCGCGAATCTGGCTGTAGTGGGTGACGTATACGGCCTGCGGTTTCAGTCCGAGGATGAGATCGATGGAACGGTGGTAGGGTCCGGGATCGAACTGCACCGGGCTGGAGGTCGGGATGATGAATTGCCTGCCGTCCTGGTCCATTTCGCGATAGGACAGGCCGAACACGTCGCCGGCGAACACATGGCCGGATCGGGTGTCGAGGATCGCGACGTGGTGACGCGCGTGACCGGGCGTGTCCAGAAACTGCAGTTCGCGCCCGTTGAGCCGGATCGCGGCTCCGTGCGGCGTCTCCAGGATGCGCCCGACCGGCACCGGCAGGATGCCGCCGTACATGCGCCGCGTCGCCTCCGCGCCGTAGACGGCCACGGTGCCAGCCACCAGCCTGGCCGGGTCGGCCATGTGGCGCGCGCCGCGCGGATGCACGGTCAGGGTGGCGTTGGGAAACTCGC
>JAKAIH010000310.1 GCA_021825225.1 Pseudomonadota bacterium | reverse complement strand
AACCATGTTCGAGAGAATTCCATTGGATCAACTGCTTAACAACATTGGCACCGAAGACATTCAGTCCTTTGACGTTAATCAACTGAATCTATTCGACTAACGTCCGGACACTACTGGTTTCTTCACATTCTTGAAGCTCGATACGTCCGGGACTACGTGGTTTGGGTGCGCTTCAGTGACGGCACGAAAGGGGAAGTAGAGCTTTCCGCCGAGCTGGTGGGACCTGTTTTCGGCCCGCTGTGCGACGTTGAGAAATTCAAAGCATTCACCCTTGAGTATCACACTCTCACATGGCCCAATGGGGCGGACTTTGCGCCCGAATTTCTTCGCGAGCGGGTCGCTGTTACCGTATAACTCGTGGCGGAAAGTAGAAGAAGCGTCGTACCGTTTTCGACCAACGTGCGCTCCCCACGCGGCGTGGTGTCGGCTTCAGCGGACCTTATCGGATTCCATTGGATTCTTCGGCGAGATGTGCCGAGTCGCCGTTGGCTGTTTTCATCCCGTGGTGGTACCATTTCCGCATGATTGATTGGTCCTCCTGTCCAGCGGTGGAGCGTGACCCGGAACGCCTCAGCGGCGCTTGGGTATTCCGCGGGACGCGCGTGCCAGTGGCCGCGCTGTTTGAGAATCTTGAAGACGGTGCGCTGGTATCCCAGTTTGTGGAGTGGTTCCCCGGCGTGACACCGGAACAGGTACGTACGGTCTTGGAGCACGCCGCGCGGAGTGCATTGGCTCCCGTCTAGGTGCGCATTCTTTTCGACCAGGGCACCCCCGTTCCGCTGCGGCAGTCTCTGACGCACCACGAAGTGACAACCGCCTACGAGCGCGAGTGGTCAAGGCTGAAGAACGGCGAATTGCTCGACGCCGCCGAGAAGCAAGGCTTCGAGTTACTCGTTACGACAGATTCAAACCTCAAGTATCAGCAGCATCTGAAGTCTCGGCGCATCGCCATACTCGTACTTTCCACGCCGAGCTGGCCACGCATCCAACGCGCTATTGCCACAGTTGTTGGCGCAGTTGACGCTGCTTCCGAACGAAGCTACTCGGAAGTCGAGATCCCATGAAAACTCCGGCCAGCATTATCGGGTACGCTTCATCCCATCATTCATCACCGCATTGATCTACCCCAGAGCGATACCTTATGGTCGTACGCGTAGTCAGGCTAGGCAGCCAACGGCTCAAAGACGAAGGCACCCGCATCGGCACGGTGCGCCGCCCGCCGCGGGGCGTGCCCAAGTCCGAATTTTCCTCGCAGGACTGGTACGACGTGTGGTTCCCGAATCTCGCGCCCAGCGCCGAAACCGTGAAGCTCGCGCAGCAGGCTGCGACGCCGCGCGAGTGGCAGGCTTTCCTCAAGAAATACCGCGCCGAGATGGCGACGCCCGAGAACAGCCGCACGCTCGACGTGCTCGCGGCACTGTCGCGGCATGCGAACTTCTCGGTCGGCTGCTACTGCGAAGACGAAGCGCACTGCCATCGCTCCATCCTGCGCGCGCTGCTCGCCGAGAAAGGCGCCAAAGTCGAGTAGTACGGCGCCGCAATCGCAGCATCCGCAGCCGGCGCAATGCGCCGTTCCCAAGCCGATTCCGGCCCAATCCGGGCGCGGACACGATCCTGAATCAGTGCAGCCGACCGCCTCGCACCGCTCGCATTTGATCAGGATCAAATGAAGCGTAGCTAGCGACCGTTTTCCGGTTTCCGGCCGGCGGTTCGAGAGTAGAGTAAACCCTCATTGATCTTACGCGCTAGCCAGGCCCGAGAATGTTGCAGGCGACGAAGCAGGGACGCAAAGCCAAGAAAGCGGTACCCGTAGCAGCAAGAGAAATGCGCCTGATGCAGGGCAACCAGGCGATCGCCGAAGGCGCGATTTACGCCGGCGCGCGCTTCTACGCCGGCTATCCGATCACGCCGTCTTCCGAAATCGCCGACGAATGCGCAACGCGCCTGCCCAAGCTCGGCGGCACCTACATCCAGATGGAAGACGAGATGGCGTCGATCGCCGCCGTCATCGGCGCCTCGCTCGCCGGCGCGAAGGCGCTGACCGCGACCAGCGGTCCGGGCTTCTCGCTGATGCAGGAGAACCTCGGGCTCGCCGTCATGGGGGAAGTTCCCTGCGTGGTCGTCGACGTGCAGCGCGCAGGACCGAGCACCGGCCTCGCCACCAAGCCGGCGCAATCCGACATCATGCAGGTGCGCTGGGGTCGCCACGGCGACCAGGCGGTCATCGCGCTGTGCCCGGCCACGGTGCGCGAATGCTTCACGCTGACCGTGCAGGCCTTCAATTTCGCCGAGCGTTTCCGCCTGCCAGTGATCCTGATGCCGGACGAGATTGTCGGCCACATGCGCGAGAACGTGGCGCTGCCGCTGCCCGGTGAAATCGAGCTCATCGAGCGCAAGGCGCCCAGCGGCGCGCCCGCGGCTTACCTCCCGTTCAAGCCGGACGAGGACGGCATCGCGCCGCTCGCGGCCTACGGCGGCGAATATGTGTTTCACGTCACCAGCTCCATGCACGGCACCGACGGCTACAGCAACAACGACCCGGTCAATGCCGCCTGGCGCGTGCGCCAGCTGCACGAGAAAATCGAGCGTCATCGCGACGAAATCGTGCTGACGCAGTCCTGGTACACCGAGGACATGGAGGTGCTGATCGTCACACTGGGCGCGACCACGCGTGCCGGGCGCAGCGCGGCGCTCGAAGCGCGCGCTAAAGGGATCAAGGCCGGCGTGCTGCAGTTGCAGACGGTCTGGCCCTTCCCCGACCGGGAGGTCGCCGCGCTCGGAAAGGCCGTCCGCATGGTGGTGGTGCCGGAAATGAACTACAGCGGCCAGGTCGCGGGCGAAGTGCAGAAGGCGCTCGGCGCGGGCGCCGATCTGCGCCGGGTCAACAAATACAACGGCACCATCATCACGCCGCAGGACATCCTCGACGCGATCCTGCGGCCCGCAGCGGGCGGGGCGACCTAGCCGTGGCGCACGCAACCGGAATCAAATACCTGAAACCCGGCGTGCTGCCGCACATGTGGTGCTCGGGCTGCGGCATCGGCGGCATGCTCGGCGCCCTGCTGCGCGCCTGCGAGGAACTGGGCTACAGCAACAGCGACACGGTGGTCGTCACCGGCATCGGCTGCACCGGCAAGCTCGACGACTATCTGCTCACCAATGCGCTGCATACCACCCACGGCCGCGCGCTCGCCTACGCCACCGGGATCAAGGCGTTCAAGCCGCAGCTCAAGGTCATCGTGATCATGGGCGACGGCGACAGCGTCACCATCGGCGGCAACCATTTCATCCACGCTGCGCGGCGCAACATCGACCTCACCGCGATCGTGCTCAACAACCTCAATTACGGCATGACCGGCGGCCAGGTCTCGGGCACGACGCCGGAATGGGCGCTCACCAGCACCACCGTCTACGGCAACCCGGAGCGCGAATTCGACATCTGCGCCCTCGCCGAAACCGCCGGCGCCAATTACGTCGCGCGCAGCACGCCCTATCACGGCTGGGAAATGAAAGAGCTCATGAAGCAGGCGCTGCAGAAGAAGGGCTTCTCCCTGGTCGAGGTCGTCAGCCCCTGCCCGACACACTTCGGCCGCAATAACGAAATGAAGGAAACCCCGGCCA
The DNA here is from genome assembly GCA_021825225.1 of Pseudomonadota bacterium. GTDB lineage: Bacteria > Pseudomonadota > Gammaproteobacteria > Burkholderiales > SG8-39 > 2-12-FULL-64-23. Next base: position 651 of record JAKAIH010000310.1, on the reverse strand, counting down.
TGCTGCGATGGCTGGAGGGCCGCGCGCTGCCGCTCGAGCGTTATCGCGGTCTGCCGCAGGCCGAACGCAGGAACTATTTTCCGGTCGGCACCCTGGTCGACAGGGACGAACCGGATTTCAGCACGCGCTATGCCACGATACGCGCGCGCGCACTGCAGGAATGAACCGGGGCCGGGCCGATGAAACAGCATAGTGAAATCATCCTCGCCGGCACCGGCGGACAGGGCCTGATCCTGTCCGGCATCATCCTCGCGGAAGCCGCGATGCTCGAGGGCAGGAATGTGGTGCAGACGCAGTCCTACGGCATCGCCAGCCGGGGCGGGCTGTCGCTCGCCGAAGTGATCGTCGATGCGGACGAAATCATTTTCCAGCAGGTGCGCGCGCCCGACTGCGTGCTCGCGCTCTCCGAGGAGGCGGCGAAGAAATACGAGGCCTGGGCCGCCAGGGGCGTGCCCCTGCTCTACGACAGCACGCTCGCCGCGGTGAGGAGCGGGAAGAATTTCATCGGCCGCGACTTCACCCGCAGAGCGAGCGATCTGGGCAATGCGGGCAGCGTCAACATACTCGCGCTGGCAGCCGTGGCCGCGCTCACGCGCGTGGTGAAAATGGCGAGCCTGGAAAGCCTGATCCGCAAACGTTTTCGCGGCGCGG
>JAKAIH010000309.1 GCA_021825225.1 Pseudomonadota bacterium | reverse complement strand
TCTTTTACTTGCTAGCGTGCTTACTTGTCGAAGCTGTGACCAACTGGAGGAACCATGAAACTCAAAGGCTCGAAAACCGAGGAAAACCTGAAGGCCGCATTTGCCGGCGAATCCCAAGCCAATCGCCGCTATCTTTATTTCGCAAACAAGGCAGACATCGAGGGCCAGAATGACGTCGCCGCGCTGTTCCGTTCGACCGCCGAAGGCGAGACCGGGCACGCGCATGGCCACCTGGAATATCTCGAGCAAGTTGGCGATCCCGCGACCGGATTGCCGATCGGCAGCAGCCGCCTGAATCTGCAAGCTGCCGTGGCCGGGGAAACGCACGAATACACCGACATGTATCCGGGCATGGCCAAAAGCGCACGCGAGGAAGGTTTCGAGGAAATCGCCGATTGGTTCCAGACGCTGGCAAAAGCCGAGCGCTCCCACGCCAACCGCTTCCAGAAGGCTCTGGACGGTCTGAGCGAGTAGGGCCGGCCGCAACGTGGGGAATGAGCGGGGGCGGGGTTGCCCGATCGTGCGCATTCCCCGTCCCTCCCCCATTTCGAATCCCCGACTACATGAGCACGCGCGAAGGCAGCCTCGAAGCTCCCACCCGGCATCCAATCGACTGGAAATCGCCGCATTTCTACGACGAGAGCGAACTCAACGCCGAGCTCCACCGCGTCTACGACATCTGCCATGGCTGCCGCCGCTGCGTCAGTCTGTGCACAGCGTTTCCCACGCTGTTTGATCTTGTAGACGAAAGCAAGACCGGGGAGGTCGACGGCGTTGACGTCGGCGATTTCGGCAAGGTGGTCGATCAGTGCTATCTGTGCGACCTGTGCTACATGACCAAGTGTCCGTACGTTCCGCCGCACCAGTGGAACGTCGATTTTCCACATCTGATGCTGCGCGCCAAGGCGGTCAAATTCAGGAAAGGCGAAGTGCGGATGCGTGACCGGTTGCTGTCGTCCACCGATGCGATCGGCAAGCTTGCCGCAATACCGGTGGTGGCGCAGACCGTGAACGCGCTGAACCGAAATGGCGCGGCGCGTGCGTTGATGCAAAAAGTCATCGGCGTGCACCAGGAGCGCAAGCTTCCGCCCTACAGCCCTTCGCGCTTTCGCAGCGGAGCGCCCGCGAGCGCGGCGCATGCGGTCAAAGACAGCGCACGCACACCGGGCAAGGTTGCCATTTTCGCGACCTGCTACGTGAATTACAACGAGCCTGGCATAGGCTACGATCTCCTCAAGCTGCTCGACCACAACGAAATTCCCTATGTGATCGTCGAGAAAGAAGCCTGTTGCGGCATGCCCAAGCTGGAACTTGGCGATCTGCAAAGTGTCGAACGGCTCAAGCAGGCCAATATCGCGCCGCTGGCCCGGCTTGCGCGCGAGGGCTATGCCATCCTTACCGCGGTTCCATCCTGTACGCTTATGTTCAAGTCCGAATTGCCGCTGTTGTTTCCGGACGAAGCCGGGGTAAAGGCTGTGTCCGAGGCGATGTTCGATCCATTCGAATATCTGGTGCTGCGCCACAAGGATGGCCTGCTCAAGACCGATTTCAAGCAGCCTCTAGGAAAGGTTTCGTACCATATCCCGTGTCACTCGCGGGTGCAGAACCTGGGACAGAAAACGCGCGAGGCGCTGCAACTGGTGCCGCAGACCACGGTGAATACGGTGGAGCGCTGCTCGGGGCACGACGGCACCTGGGGGGTGAAGTCGGAGTATTACGCTAATTCGATGAAGATCGGCCGGCCGGTGTTCAAGGCCATGGCTGCAAGCGACCCGAACTACATCAGTTCGGATTGCGCCATAGCCGCGCGCCACATTGAGCAGGGGATGGGCGAAACCGGAGCGCAAAGGGAGCATCCGCTGACCCTGATGCGCATTGCCTACGGACTTTAGGAACATGACTGCAATACGGAAGTGCAAACACGCGATCGCCAGAGACAGCTTGCTCAGCCTGGAAGCCTACGCGCGCCAGCGCAAGGAATTTCGCGCCAGGGTGATGGCACACAAGCGCGATCGCACGGCGCATCTGGGCGCGCACGTCACGCTCATTTTCGAAGACGAACTGACCATCCGCTACCAAGTGCAGGAGATGCTGCGCATCGAGCGCACGTTCGAGGAGCAGGGCATACAGGACGAACTCGACGCCTATAATCCCCTGATCCCGGACGGACGTAATTTCAAGGCGACCATGATGATCGAATATGCGGATGCCGAGGAACGCAAGCACGCGCTGGCAAGGCTCAAGGGGATCGAAGATCGCGTGTGGGTTCAGGTCGAGGCCTGTTCCCGGGTTTATGCGATCGCCGACGAAGACCTGGAGCGCGAGAATGAGGAAAAGACCTCTGCGGTGCATTTTCTGCGCTTCGAGCTGAGTGAAGAGATGGCCAAAGCGCTCAAGTATGGCGTGGGCCTGGCGCTGGGCGTGGACCATCCGAATTACCAAGCCGAGATCAGCGCGGCCCCCGCCGGCGTGCGCAACTCGCTCGCGCGAGATCTGGACTGAAGCATGCGCGCATGGCTTGGGCTGATGCTGATCGTGCCGTTGGTCGCGGCGGCGCAGATGCCGGGATTTGACGAGGGCCAAGGCGAGCACCAGCGCCGGGAAGAGGCGCAGGTGCCGCTGCCGCCATATCCGAAGCCGGAGAATTACCTCCCGTTTCAAGTCAGCGCGACCACGCCGTTTGGCTTTTTTGTAGATGCCAAATCGATCAGCGTCGGCGCGGACGGCGTGGTGCGGTACACGGTAATCGCAAAAAGTCCGGACGGCGTGCTCAATATCAGTTTCGAGGGCATGCGCTGCGCCGACGGAGAATTCCGCGTTTACGCGTTCGGCAAATCCGACAATACCTGGTTCAAAGCGCGCAATTCAAAATGGAAGCCCATCCGAAGCGAGTCGCGCAACGCTCAGCGGGCGGTGCTCTACAGCGATTATTTTTGCGCGGTGACCGGCAACATTGCGAGCGCCGAGGACGGGGTGCGGGCGCTCAAGAGCGGCGGCAATCAAGGGGCGACCACCAACGGTTATTAGCGCAGGACCACGCCGCATCTGCGGCCGCAGGCGCCGCGGCGCGCAGTCGGCGCGCTAGCGTTCGACGCAACCAGGCTCTGTTAAAGCAGCACCAAGTTGTCCCGATGGATCAGCTCGGGTTCATCCACATAGCCCAGAACAGACGCGATTTCGCTGCTCGGTTTGCCCACGATCCGGCGTGCCTCGTTGGCGCCGTAGTTCACCAGCCCGCGCGCGAGTTCCCTGCCTTCCGGCGAGATGCATGCGACCACTGCGCCGCGCTCGAATGCGCCCTCGATGCTTTTCACTCCGATCGGCAGCAGGCTCTTGCCCTCTTTGGCGAGCGCGCGCATCGCACCGGCATCCAGCATGAGCTTGCCGCTTACCTGCAAATGGTCGGCCAGCCATTGCTTGCGCGCGGCGATCGGCATGGTTTCGGCAACCAGCAGCGTGCCGATGTCCTCGCCCTGCGCCAGGCGCAGCAGCACGTCCGGTTCGCGCCCCGACGCAATCACGGTATGCGCGCCGGAGCGCGCGGCGCGCTTGGCGGCGAGCACCTTGGTCAGCATGCCGCCCTTGGCGATGTGACTTCCGGCTTTGCCGCACATGCGCTCCAGGTCCGGCGCGCCTGCCTTGGCCTTGCGTACCAGTTCCGCCGATGCGTCCTCGCGCGGATCGCGCGTGTACAGGCCGGCTTGATCGGTGAGTATGATCAGGCAGTCGGCCTCGATCAGGTTGGTGACCAGGGCTCCCAGCGTATCGTTGTCGCCGAACTTGATCTCGTCCGTAACCACGGTGTCGTTCTCGTTGATGATCGGTATCGCGCCTAGCGCGAGCAGGGTGCGCAGGGTCGAGCGCGCATTGAGATAGCGCTGGCGGTCGGCAAGGTCGGCGTGGGTCAGCAGCACCTGTGCGGTATGCAGGCCATGTTCGCGAAACGAGCTCTCGTACACTTGCACCAGACCCATCTGGCCCACTGCCGCCGCCGCTTGCAGTTCGTGCATTGCCTGCGGACGCCGCGTCCATCCCAGGCGCTGCATGCCTTCGGCGATGGCGCCGCTCGATACCAGCACGACTTCCTTGTGGCGCGCACGCAGCTGCGCGATCTGCGCGGCCCAGCGCGCGATCGCTGCGCGATCCAGGCCTTGGCCCTGATTGGTGACCAGCGCGCTGCCGACCTTGACCACGAGCCGGCGCGCCGATTCGAGCAGCGCGGCCAAGTCAGGCCGCCTCTTTTTCGGTGAGGTGATCCATGATCGCGAAACACAGTTC
>JAKAIH010000308.1 GCA_021825225.1 Pseudomonadota bacterium | reverse complement strand
TCACGCTGCGCGCCTACCTGGTTGATGACAAGACGCGCCGCGTGCTTGCCTGGCGCGAGTTCGAGGCTGCCGTTCCTGCTGCCAGCGACGACCCCTATGGCGGCGTGGTGGCGGCCAATCGTGCAGTGCAGACCGTGCTCAAGGAGCTTGCCGCATTCTGTGCCGGCACGGCACGCGGCTGGCGCAACGAGTGATGGCGTTTTGATTCGACCTACCCGTTTTACCCCACTTGGAGACAGGCACAAATGAATCCCGCAAAACTCATAGGCATCATCCTGATCGTGGCCGGAGGCCTGGGCCTGGCCTACGGCGGTTTCAGTTATAACAAGGAATCCACCGCCATGAAGCTGGGTTCGATGGAACTCAAGGTGCAGGAAAAGGAAACTGTAACTGTCCCGCTGCTGGTCAGTGCCGGAGCGATCGCGCTCGGCATATTCCTGCTAGTCGCAGCAGGTCGCAAGTAGCGGGCTGCGCCGCTGGCGCAGCGGGGGCCGCGCTCAGAGCAGGCGCCCCCACACGCGCGCCATCCATTCCTTGAAGCGCAGCGAAAGCGGCCGGCGCTCCCAGCGCTCGGGATCGATTTCCTCCGAGGCGGCGAGGTCCTGGGCGAACATGGCATGCATTTGTCCGGCGAACTCGCGCCCGATGACGACCGCGTTGATCTCGTCGTTGTCGAGAAAGCTGCGCCAATCGAGGTTGGTCGAGCCCACGGTGGACCAGACGCCGTCGATGTATGCGGTCTTGGAATGCAGCAGCGCCCCCTGCCGCTCGTAGATCCTGACCCCGGCACGCAGCAGGGTGGAATAATGCGCGCGCCCGGCCTGGAACACGACTTCGGAGTCGGAATGGCTGGGCAGGATGAGTTTCACATCGACCCCGCGCGCGGCCGCGTCGGTCAGCGCATCGAGCAGCTGCGGGTCGGGAACGAAGTAGGCATTGGTCAGATACACCTGCTTTTCGGCATTGCCGATTGCCGATATCAGGGTCAGGTACATCAGGCTGTACGGATCGTCGGGCGTGCTGCCGATGGCGCGCACGATGTCGTGCCCCTGCACCGGCAGCGCCGGAAAATAGGTCTTCGCGGCGAGCGGCGTGCCGCGCTGCTTCTCCCACGTCTGCATGAACAGCTTCTGCAACTCGGCGACGACGGGGCCTTCGATTTGAAGATCGGTGTCGCGCCATGCAAGCGCGTTCTTCGGCGCTTTCGCGCTGCGCCTCGCCGCCGAGCCGGAGGAATAGACGCTGCTGATATTGATCCCGCCGATGAATGCGGTGCGCCCGTCCACGATCAGCAATTTGCGGTGGTCGCGGTTATTGATCAGCCATGGCGTCTTCGCCGCGAGCGGGTTGATCGGATTGAATTGGAGCACCTCTACGCCGCCTTGCTTCAGGCGCTCGAAGAAGGCTTTCGGCGTATTGACGGTGCCGAAGCTGTCGTAGATCAGGTTGACCTGAACGCCGCGCGCCTGCTGCTGCAGCAGCAGGTCGGCGAATTGCTGTCCTATTTCGTCATCTTCGAAGATGTAGGACTCCATGTTGATATTGTCATGGGCCTGGCGGATGGCCGCGAACATGGCCGGATAGGTGGCCGCGCCGTCCTGCAGCAGCGTCACCTTGTTTCCGAGCACGAGCGGGCTGCCGACGATTTCCTGTTCCAGCGCAATCTGCTTTTCCAGAATATCGATGTCGCCGGATTTGCGCTTGAGCTGCGCCAGGATCGCGGCGCTCTTGTGCGCGGAAATCGAGCCGCGCGCGTTTTCGAAGCGCACCGTCTGCGCGGTATGCCGCGCAAGCAGTGCATCGGTATCGGGCAGCGTCGCACAGCCGGCCGCGGCGAGCAGGCAAAATCCCGCCGCCGCAGCAAGCTTCAATGCGCGCGTTGCCGTCACAGCTTCACCTGAAGAGTCCTATGCGTACAGCAGCCGGAATCGCGCTGCTGTACGGGCTAGTAGAAAACTCAGTTCTTCGCAGGCGGTACGATGACCACGGTGTCGCCGCCGGTCTTGCCGCGCTCGCCCGTGGCACCGGTATCCCCGGTGGAGCCGGTGTAACCGGTCGAGCCGGTCGAACCGGTCGAACCGGTCGCGCCCGTATCCCCGGCAGAGCCGGTGGCGCCGGTAGCGCCGGCCGGGCCGGCAGGCCCCGGGACGGGAACTGTAATCACCGCCGCAGGCGCGACAACGCTCGGCCTGTCGCACGCGCTCAAAGTCAGCGCCATCAGTACCGCTGAAACCGCTATTGAATACTTCATTGGAATTCCTTTTGATTGTTTGACCAAAACCGTTCACCTGGACAGATATGCGGCAGGCCGGAGCTGCAATCTGCAAATTACGCCCTATGCGCCTGCGCTTCCGTTCGCTGGCGCGCATAGCCTCGCGTTCGCGGCCGGATGCGGATGTCTGGCCCAACTATTTTTGCTTGGGTGCGCTGGCGCACAGAACGGCCGCCACACTCGGGTAATACTGATGCCGTACTCGCCGGTTGCTTTTTCTCCTCCCTGAAGTCGATTGGCGGGTCCGGGCCCCCGGTTCATGTTCATGACCGGGGGCCTGTCTTTTTGCCCTTTGCCGCATGCGGCAATGCCCTCGCATCCCTGATCAGTTGCCGGCAGTCGCTGTCCTTTCCCGGCCCCGCGTCGATCAAGGGGATCAGCGCAAGGACTGGACTGGCGATGCCCAGCGCAATCGCCCCGAGCGCGCGCACGGCCACGCGGCCCTTGTCGACTTCGACCTGCGGCCTGGCAAAGCTGCCGCGCACGTAGATCGGGCTGCGCAAGGCGACGGGACTGGTGTCTTTCGTGTTCGGGTTGAGCGTCAGATCCAGCGTCTCCTCCCCCAGATCGATGCTGCCGGTGCCGACGATAGTGGTGACCGCGGTGTCGAAGACCAGCCCATCGACATGCATGATGCCGTCCTTGACGTCGAAATCGGCAATACCGCAGCGCAGCTTGACGAGCTTGTCGCCGCCCACTTTCAGCACCAGCATTTCCCACAGGTGCAGGCCGATTTTTTCCATCATCATTTTGCTGATTTCGCCGTTGGCGACGACCAGCCCGAGCTTGCCCTTGGAGCTCGCGAGCATGCGTCCCACCGAGTTGCCTGTGCCGGTGAGATCGAATTCGCCGTTGAGCTGGCCTATGCTGGTCTTGCTCAGCGCGACCGTCGGCAACAGCCGGGCCAGTAGAATTCTTCTCGCCCGCACCTGGGCGTGCGCCTGGATCGGATTTTGGCGCCCGTCGAGCGAAATCACGGCTTTGAGTTGCCCGCCGGCCACGCCGAAATTGAGCGGATCGAGAGTCAACACGGAGTCGCGCAAGCGCAAATGGGTATCCAGGTCTTCCAGCGGCAATTCCTTGGCGCGGCGGATGGTTTTTGCCTTCAGTGTCACGTCTGCGTCGACGCTGTCCCAGCGCTCGGTCTTGAACGGCAGGTCCGGCAGCACGCGCGCACGCGCGGGCTTGGATGCGACTGTGTTGGAAGCCGGTGCGCCCGCCTGAACAGCGGCGGCAGGCGGCGCAGCCGCCTGTTTGGCAGCGTCCACGCTGCCCGGCCTTGCGCCGATCAAGGGGCCGAGATCGGCGATATCGAGCAGTCTGGAAACCAGCTCGGCTTTCATTGCCGGACGTTTGCCGCCGGTGTCGACCTGCACGGTACCGGCGATGTCGCTGTCGCCGATCCGGCCCGAGAACTTCTCGTAGCGCCAGGTCTTGCCGCTATGCACCAGCCGCCCCTCGGTCGAATAGGCGCGCGTCTGCGGAAACGCGATGCCGAGCAGCGGGAAAAGCTGTGCCAGACTGTCGCCGCGCAGCGCGAGGCGCATGTCCATTGCGGAGAACTTCAACAGGCTCGTAATGGTGCCGTCGGCCTTCACCCCGGTGCGGCCCACGGTGAGCACGGCTTTGAGCGGATAAGGCGTGGCCTCGTCGCGCAGGCCGAGCACCGGCCCGCCCTTGCCCTGCGCCTTGAGCGCCATGCCCTGGTATTGCCCCTGCGCGGTGAAGCTAAGCTCTTCCCCGGCTGACTGCGCATCCGAGGTGGAGAGTTCGGCGCGGATGCTGGTCTTCTGCGCGGCATCGTCGTAGCCGAGCCGGCCATGGTCGAGCATCAGGCGGCCGACGCGGATACGCGCATTTTCATCCTGCTGGTTCGCGTCCAGCAGCCAGTTCTTGCGGCCGCCGCTGCCCTGCTCCAGGAACACGACCGGGCGCTCGAGCCGCACTTCGGGCAGAACGATGCTGCCGCGAAGCAGCTGCGGCAGGTCGATCGCGACCTCCACCGCA
>JAKAIH010000307.1 GCA_021825225.1 Pseudomonadota bacterium | reverse complement strand
CCGGTTTTCGAGATCTCCTGGCCGCCGATGACGACGTTCCAGCGCATCATGAACACCGAGAACAGCACCAGGCAGGCGCATATCGTCACGCCCACCACCAGCGCCTTGCCGGTCGTGCCGCGCCAGATCATGTAGGACAGCCACAGGAGCGGCGTGAGGGCGCCGATCGCGAACTGCAGGATGAAATACGGCACCAGCAGCGGGCCGGTCACATATTGCATGATCATGTCCACGCCCTCGCGGCCCTTGTAGACGATGTTGGCGAATTCCAGGCCTTCGAGCACCAGCGCGACCATGATGAATGCCCAGATCGTGTAGGCGAGACCCTTGAGGCAGGCCAGATCGACCGGCAGCTTGCGCATTTTGCACGACGCGACATAGAGTACCGCGAGCAGCGATACGCCTGAGATGATTGCAGAGAACAGGAAAATAACCGGCATCAGATCGGACGACCACCACTCGCGCGCCTTGAGCGAGCCATACATGAATCCGACATAGCCGTGCAGTCCGTGGGCGGCGGGGATGCCGATGACGGCGAGCGCGAATATCCATTTTCTGTCAAAGCGCATTGCGTATTCCGACACGTCGTAGGAGCCCAGGGTCAGCAGCCGGTAGAACCTTCCCAGCAGGCCTGTTTTCTTCTGTGCCTGCTCGACGATGTACGGGCGGTAGGCGAACCAGCCCTCGAGGATCAGCAGCGCAACGTAGAAGCTTGCGAAAAAGCCGAACATGGCCATCGCCGAAGTCAGGTGCGGCGTGATGGTGGAATTGAATGCGCGCTCCGGATGCCCCAGGTGCAGCAGCAGCGGCGTGGGCACGAAGATCATGAAGCTGAGCGAGGTCAGCAGCGCGAGATGGGCCACCGGGCGCAGCCGCTCGAAGCCGAACACCTGGTACAGGCTCGATACGGTGAACGCGCCCGCGACCAGCCCGGTGAGGTAGGGGTAGACGGCGATCAGCACCGACCATTCGATGATCGTTTCGTTCGGATAGACCCAGCCGGTGTACGGCGCGAAATGCAAGACCGTTTCCATCAGTTCACCTCTTTGTCGATGCCAACATAGTAGACATTGGGCGCGTTGCCCATTTCGGCCTTGAGCACCTGCACGCGGTTGTTGCGTATGAACAGGCTGATCGGGCTGTTCTTGTCCCGGCGGTCGCCGAACATGCGCGCGCCGACCGGGCATACTTCGACGCAGGCCGGCTGCAGCCCCTTGGTGATGCGGTGATAACACCAGGTGCATTTGTCGGCGACGTGCTTTTCCTCGTTGAAGAAGCGCGCGCCGTAGGGGCAGGCCTGCACGCAATACCGGCAGCCGATGCAATAGGTCTCGTCCACCAGCACTACGCCGTCTTCGGTGCGGAAAGTGGCGCCGGTCGGGCACACCTGCACGCAGGAAGGATGCGTGCAGTGATTGCACAGCTTGGGTACGAAGAACGCCTTGTACACCTTGGCATCCTTGTAGCGGTTGGCAAAGCGGAACGTCGTTTCCGAACCGGAGGCCTCGATATTTACGGGGTCCTGCTGGCTGTCGATATGCACTTCGTCGTCGCCCTCGAGATGGACGTAGCGCTCGACCCAGGTGCGGAACTGGTGCGCATTGCGCGGGACGTCGTTTTCGTTCTTGCATGCCTCGACGCAGCGCAGGCAGCCGATGCATTTCGTCGCGTCGACGCCGAAGCCCCATTGATGCTTGGTCCAGTCGTAATCCTTGGTGGGAAAAGTAGCGCCGTCTGCAGCGGGTTCCGCTTTCGCCGGGACGCTCGGCAGGACGCCCAGCGTCGCCGCGCCGATTGCGGCGCCGGCGCAGGTCGCGGCGCCGCCGAGCTTGGCGAGAAATGCGCGCCGTGCCGCCAGTGAAGGTTTGGAGTCTTTGCTCATGATTGCGTCTTCCCTTACTTGGTGGTCTGACAGGTCTGCGCGGCGTAGTAGGCGCCGAGGTTTGCAATATCGGCATCGCTCAAACCGCGGGTGACGCCTGCCATCATCGGATCTTTGCGCAGCCCTCCCCTGAACGCCTTGAGCGCGTTCATCAGGTAGCCGGGTTTTTGCGCGGCAAGCTTCGGCCAGGCGGGATTGGCGCCTCTGCCGCCCTCGCCGTGGCAGACGGTGCAGTTCTTCGCCACTGCGGCGCCTGCTGCGACATCGCCGACAGCCTTCCCATGGGGCGTCGCTTTGCAGTTCAAACTGCCGAAATAGGCCGCGAGGTTCTGCACCTCGGAATCGCTCAGCGCTTGCGCCAGCGGGGTCATGATCGGGTCGGTCTGGTCGCCGGATTTGTACGCTGCGAGGATGCGCGCCAGGTAGGCCGGGTTCTGCGCGGCGAGATTCGGCCAGGTATCGTTCGGGCTGATGCCTTCGGTGCCGTGGCAGCTGGCGCAGGCGCTTGCCTGCTGCTTGCCCGCGGCGGCATCGCCGCTCACTTTCGCGACTGCAGCGGTGATCTTGGGCGAATGCGGGTTATGGCAGACCGTGCACTGCTGGCCGCCCGAGTGTTCGGCCACCTGGATCTGCGGCTGGGTATGCGGCCTTCCCGGCATGGCTTCGTGGCACTGGGTGCATAGCCTCACCGTGTCGCTCGGGATCGGCAGCTTGCCGTTCTGCGGATGGCCCTGAGCCGGTCCGTGGCACACTTCGCAAATGACCGTCTTATGGCTGCCTGCAGACCATTGCGCGCGGCGCGCCGTGTGGCAGCCGTAGCAATAGCGCGGCGTCTGGTAGACCGGCTCCCGGGCCGCGATTTCCGGAACCGCATTGGCGCGGTAGTGCCCGAACCGGTAGAACGACTTGACCGTGAGTAGATGCGGGGCAACCAGCGCCACGACGAGAGCAGCGGCAATCAGGGTTATCAGTCGAACGATATGCTTGGGCATGGTTGCCTTTCGGGTCAGCGGTCAAGACCGTCCAAAAAATAGGGAGATGGCGTGCGTTCCAGGAAAAATTTCTCGCGTTTCAGCTCTTGGTAGCTCCCGCCGAAGTAGCTGCTGTTGGGAAAGGCGTTGCGGGAAATTTCCTCGGCCACGCCGCGCGCTTCCCGCGCGCTGTTTGCAAATACGACGATGCGGGTATTCGGGTCGAGATAGCGCAGGCGCCGGTCCTGTTTGGCCTTGCCTGCCTCGCCCGCGAGGATGCTCTGCGCGGTGGGAATGGTGCCGGCCGCGTATTCGGCGCGGCTGCGCGCATCCACGATCACTCCATTGCCCGAGCGAAAGATCTCGCGCAAGCCCTGCAGGCTCGTTTCAGCGGCATTGCCCAGGATGCGCCAGAGCGGCAGGCCGAGCTGGTAGCGGCTCACATTCTGGTAGCCCAGGCGCAGGAGTTCGCCCGCTTTGATCCTGGCCAGGTCGCAGAACGGGCCGTCGGAGTACACGACCATGGCCGCCGTCGGGTCGGCGTAGGTCTGGGTAAAGCGTCCCAGCGTTCTTGCGTCGAGATTGATGCTTCCGGGAATATGCGCGAGTGCATATTCGTTTGCCGGCCGCGCGTCAAACACGATGGCACCGCCCCCGGACAGGAACGCATTCATTTCCGCGGTCGATATCTCCGGCGTGCCGCGGGCTTCTGCCTCCGACACGGCCTCGTACACGCTCGGTCTTGGGCCCGCTGCGCCTGCGCTTCGCGCCGTCCCGGTACAGCAGGCGAAGGCCGCCACCAGCGTTACCGTGGAGAGTGTCATGCTTGAGTGGATGCGGCATCGCGCTGACATGGTTTTGTTGTTTGCCTTGCTGCGGATAATGCGGAATCGGTGGTTGGGCCGCAACGGACTCTTTGCGCGATTTCGTGGCCGGCTGCGAGCCCTTGGTCCGAGACTATTGGTGCTGGCGGCGAGACGCCGTGGCTGCTAACCTGTAGGTACAACTTCGCGCCGCCATGAACGCCTTTTCCAGGCTCAGCCTCGTCCACCGGTTTCTGCTGATCGGCTTTCTGATATTGCTCAGCGGAATGGTGTTGATCGGCACCTGGGTGGGGAAGCAGATTCAAACCGGCGTCATCAGCGGCACCGGCTTCGTGACCAGCATGTATCTGGACGGCGCGATTTCCCCGCATGTGCAGTCTCTGGCCAGCGGCGAGCGCCTGGATGATGCCGACCGCGTAGCGCTCGACCGCATGCTCTCCGGTACGCACCTGGGCGAGCACATCGTGGCGCTCAAGATCTGGGGGCGCAATGGACGCATCATCTACGACAGCGCCGATCCGTCCGCCGTCGGGACCATCTATGCGATGGAGCAGCCGCTGGCCTCGGCGTTTTCCGGCGAGGTGCGTTCGCGGGTCGTGGAGCAGGCGGAAC
>JAKAIH010000306.1 GCA_021825225.1 Pseudomonadota bacterium | reverse complement strand
ATGGGTATAGGGATCGAGGTTCTGCGGCACGCCCAGCCACACCAGCACCAGCGCCATCACCAGCGACAGCGGCAGCAGCACGTAAAGCACGCCGCGCACCAGATCAGCCCAGAAATTGCCAACCGTCTTGGCGGAACTGCGCGCGAAGCCGCGGATCAGCGCGATGGCGAGCGCCATGCCGGCGGCAGCGGAGACGAAGTTCTGCACCGTCAGCGCTACCATCTGGGTGAAGTAGCTCATGGTGGTTTCGCCGCCATAGCCTTGCCAGTTGGTGTTGCTCACGAAGCTGACGGCGGTGTTGAACGCCAAGTCCGGCGAAACCGCGCCCAGATGCTCGGGGTCGAGCGGCAGCAATGCCTGCAGTCGCTGAGCCGCGAAGGTGAACACGAACGCCACGGCACTGAACGCCAGCAGCGACACGGTATAAGTGGTCCAATGCTGCTCCTTGCCGGACTCGATGCGGCAGAGGCGGTAGATCACGTCTTCCATCGGCTGCAGCAGCGGCGAGAGAAAGGTGCGCTCGCCCGCATAGACGCGCGCCATGTATAGCCCCAGCGGCTTCACGCACACCGTGACCAGCAGCGCATAAAGCGCAATCTGAACCCAGCCATTGAATGTCATGGGATGCTCTCAGAAGCGTTCGGGACGAATGAGCGCATAGACGAGGTAGGCAAGGATGCCGACCGTTACAAAAGCGCCGAGCCAGAGATCGAGTATCATGGCCACCTCACAGCCGCTCGCAAGCCGTGACATAGAGCGCGGCCACAACGAAGAACACGAGCCCCGCGCCGATGTAGACGAGATCAAGCATGGCCAGCCTCCTTGCATGCGGAGCGGCAGGCTCAACCTTCCGGTATATAAATTCGAGAGCGCCCGCGAACCAGGCATATATAGATTTCATATAGGGCGGCAGGTCTCCAACCAAACCGAGTACGATCATTCTAGACGGATCGATTGGGCGTCAGACCGCTCTGCAAAGCCCTCCAGAGATCACTCTCTGCGGCCCGTGATCGTTCAGGCCGCGCTCAGATACAGTCCGTAGCCCGCAAACGTCTTCGCGCCGACGAAAATCCAGTATCAAGAACGCTGAGGTAAGAAACATCAGTGCTGCAGGGACGATCAGAATACATCGCTCCAAATTCACAGACGCTCCACCGAGCCTTGGCGCAATTCTAGCCAACCCTCGCCGTGCAGGCAGTCGGCGCGTTCATAATAGGAGGGGTGCCGACCGCAATCGCATTCCGCCTCGAGTGAGTTTATCCGCTTGATTTGGCATTATAACCGTCAATAGGAATAATCTTGCCGGCCGTTCTCAGATCATCAAGATAATTTGCCCACCATTGCATCATGCGAACGCGCTCATCCCAAAATTCTCCGCGTGCATAGGCGCGGCGTACATCGTTTCGCTCGATGTGCGCAAGTTGGCGCTCGATTGCGTCCGCGTTCCAGCAGCCGGATTCATTGAGCAATGTGGCTGCGCTGGCCCGAAACCCGTGTGACGTTGCCTCATCGTTGCCGTAACCGAGCCGGCGCAGTGCGGCGTTCAGAGTGTTTTCGGAGATGGGCTTCGTGATCGTTCGCACGGACGGGAACAACAATTGTCCATTACCGGTGATGCGCCGCAAGTCTGCGAGAATCGCGGAGGCCTGATGAGGCAGCGGCACTTTGTGAATACGACGTAGCTTGGTCCGCGCGGCTGGAATCGTCCAAACAGCCTTCTCGCTATCGAATTCCGACCATTCGGCAGCACGCAATTCGCCGGGGCGCGGGAACAAAAGAGCCATGAGCTGCAGCGCCATCCGGGTCGATCGCCAGCCGTTGAACCCGTCTATCGCCCGCAGGAGCGCGCCGAAGGCTTTGGCGTCGATAATCGCAGCATGGGGCTTCGCGGGCGGTCGGGCTAACGCACCGCGTAATGCGTAGGTAGGATCGTTCTCAGCTCGGCCAGTCGCTACGGCGAGCCGGCATACCCGGCCAATGGTTGAGCGAAGGCGGCGGGCAGTTTCGTAATTTCCGCGATTCTCGACATTGCGTAGGACGTCCAAGACCTCGGGTGGCCGAATATCATCCACGCGCTTGTCGCCCAAAATCGGGTAGACCAGGTCCAGCAGCCACTCCGTCTTTTCCAAGGTGGCGACGGCACGACCGCTTCGCGCCTGCAACGCCAAGAGCTCATCGCCGATTGTGCGAAATGTGACCTTGGCAACCAGCGCTTCCGCTTTGGCGCGCTTTCTTGCTTCCGATGGATCGATCCCGTTGATCAGAAGCTTTTTCGCTTTGTCGCGCTGGACGCGGGCTTCCGCCAAAGACACGATCGGATACGGACCGAAGGACAGAAGCTTCTGCTTTCCATCGTACCGATAAGCGTAGCGCCACAGCTTCGAGCCGCTCGGATGCACCCATAATTGCAGCCCCCATCCATCCGACAGCTTCTTGATGGTCGCGACGGGTCTTGCGGTGCGACAGGCGACATCACTCAATGGCATGTTGGCCTCTGTGGTGCAGCACTTCGATACCAACATGGGCACCCGCTCATACCAACACAAGTACCAACGAATGTTCCGGATGCAGACGTACACTGAAGAACAAGAGCGAACCCGACAGTTCGGAAATCCGTTCCACTATAATAGCTTAGCAAGCAAGAACGGATAACACCGAACGATGGCGAAGGGGGTGATGGTGCAGGAGCCAGTCCGACTCGAACTCTGCTCTCTTGCCTGAATTTTCCCTTGGAGCAGCGCCCCATCGCGAAGACTGTGAACGCCCTCTGGACGGCCAATGATACTCAGCGTCCGTCGGACACATCAGGCTGGGCTAGCGATAAAGCTGCCATGAAGCGCGCCGGGGGCAATTACCCTAAAAACAGGGATTAACAGCGAACCTTAGTGCTCGACAGTGCCCACAAAAGACTTCGAGCATTCGCAATGTGAGCCAATTACAGCACTTTAATGCTCAACCGACGTCGGAAGGCCTGTCCCCGAACAGGGATTTTCGTCGACGCATCAGGGAATTTTCGCGGCAAAACGTGGGCATGATTGGACGAACAGCGATGTCGCATTGAAGCCGAGACCTATCGTTGCAGAGAGTACAAAGTCGAACCGGAGCACGACCTATCTGAGGAACAGCGCGCACTACGCACAAAGCGGGCCAACCCTCTCATTCATCGCGATGCCAAGGCAGACAGCAAGCGCTGTGTAGAACTCCACCCGTAGAGCGACGAAGTGCCGCTCGCGGCCTTCATTTGATATATGCGTGGCATCACTTTTTACGTCAACCAGGTTCGTTATTTGATCGGTTCGCGCCTGCGCGCGTGCCCGAATTCTTGGGCATCACCTTGTCCCTGCGCGCAGATGGTTGTTCGCATGGTGGCTTTCAAGGGAGCGTCGACGACGGCGGGAGCGCCTTTTCGCCGCAGGCGGTGCGGAAAAAATTTCCGGTGTCCCCTTGTCGGGCTTCAGCACCGTTCCTAGCTGTCACGCCGAGAGGTTTCTCTCGCACATGCTGGCAGCCCCTGCCTGTCATCAAGCAGGGCATTCAGCGCTCCCAACGGCCCGAGCGTCTCGGCCGCACGCGCCTGCAATGCGGGCGCGGGCGGTAACGCGCGCTCACAACAACTGGAGGCTTGAATGCCCACCATCAAGAACAAGACGCCCGATTCCATCACCGACATCACTTGCCTGATTCAAGGGCTCGATCTCAAGATCATCTACCTGCCTACCGACACGCTGGTCGCCTATGGCCGCAAGGCCCGCACCCACACCAAGGGGCAGGTCGAAGCCCTGGCCAAGGTGATGGCCGAGTTCGGCTGCATCGTACCGGTCATCGTCGATGAGGCCAACAAAGTGCTGGCCGGCAATGCCCGCATCGAAGCGCTGCGGCTGTTGGGGCAGAAGACCGTGCCGACCGTTCAGGTCAGCCACCTGAACGATGCCCAGAAGCGGGCCTTTGTCATCGCCGACAACCGGCTGGGCGAATTGGCCGGGTGGGACCGCGAAACGTTGCGCATCGAATTTGAGGAGCTGCGCGACCTGAACCTCGATTTCGAGCTGGATCTGACCGGCTTCAGCGAGGCCCAGATCGACGGGCTCATGATCGTTGGCGGCAGCGAGGATGGGGCCGGCGACAAGGTCCCGTTTGTGCCGGCGAGCCCCACGAGCCGGCCGGGTGACGTCTGGCTGCTGGGCGAGCATCGCCTTGTCTGCGGCGATGCCACCGAACCCGCGGTCATGCAGGCCGTTCTGCAGGGCGATGCGGTCCGTACCGTGTTCTGCGACCCGCCCTATAATGTAAGG
>JAKAIH010000305.1 GCA_021825225.1 Pseudomonadota bacterium | reverse complement strand
GCCGGTTGGGGTCGAGCAGGTATTGGCGATAGACGAAGTCGAGCATGCTGCGTGTCCGCGCTTCATCCGGAATCTCGGCGTACAGACGGCTGGCTGCGAGCAGCGGGTACTGCCCCCGGGGGTCGAGTTCGAGTATGCGTTCGAGCCAGGCTTCGACAACTGCGTAATCCAGGTCCTTGTAGGGCACCTTGCTGCCGGACTGGTAATCGAAGGCCTGCAGCTCCAGCATCAGGATTTTGGCCAGCGCGATCGGCTCGCCCAGGCTGGCCAGGCGCAGCAGCGCGATCGAGGGCGGCGCCAGCAGGTCCGGCGCCTTCGCCTCGGGGCGGGGCAGGGTGGCATGCAGGCCGATCTGCAGCGCGAGGCCGGCGGCGAGCAGCGCCAGCACCGGCGCGGAAACATGGTTTAGCGGGCGTTCGTCGCGCATCCGGTTGCCCCGTCTCTACGCCGGCTTAGGATCATTTCTACAGCTCGCCGATCAGTATCCGGAACCTGCGCCGGCCGCGCACCCGATAGACGGAAAAATCGCCCTGGTCGATCGTCGCGATTTGCAGCACGTCCGTCTTCTCGCCCAGCCAGATCAGCGATGCGTCGGCATAGTCGCAGGGGAGATCGGCGTACTTGGAGATGATCCGGGCAAGCGCGGCGTGGTCTTCCATGGCGGCTACCTGCAATATCCCCGCCTCGCGCGCCCTCTGGATCCAGGTAAGCGCCGCTTGCTGATGTTGCGGGCTCGCCGCGAGCACGTAAGCTGTTTCGGTTACTACGGCCTCCGTCGTCAGCAAGCGGCCGCGAAATCCGCGGAACCAGGCGGCGGCTTGCGGGTGAAACCGATCCGCGCGATTGATCAGCGCGACGATCGCGCCGGTATCAACGAGCGCGCGAGCCACGGAAAGCGTCGCGCGCCAGTTTTCGCACCGCGCCGGATTGTAGCTTCGCCGCGCCCCGCTTCGGAATCAGGTCGGCTGCCAGCGCGTAGGCGTCGCTGCCGCCCGACTGGCGGTCCAGGTAGTCGTCCAGCGCGCGCACCACCGCGTCAGTGCGCGTAACGCCATGCTGGACGCAGTATTCGGCGAGCTTCTGCTCCACGCGGGGCGGGAGGCGAGCGGTCAGCGTGTCGGCCATAATGATGTCTCGTAATACATTCGGCACCAATTGTAAGACAACAGCATTGCGGCCACAACAAGGTCCGGGCTGCCTGATCCCGGCGGGCGTTCGTCGCGCATCAGAAATTCTTGCGCTGCAGGTCGAACAGGGCGGCGCCGCACAGCAGCAGCGCATACGCGCCGGTCTGCGCCAGCAGCCGCATGATTTCCGCGCCGCCCGGCGCGCCGTAGAGCAGCCATGCCGTCTGGGTCATGCGGTCCAGGCCGGGCAGCAGGAAGGCGATCGCATCGACGACGAAATTGATGACCCTCTGCCCCAGGCTGGTGTCGGACAGTGGATGGGCCGCCATGATCTGCAGCGCGCTGATCGAGCGCGCGAGCAGATAGAAGCCGGCGACGGCGGCGAGCGCCGACATCACCTGCGTCAGCGAGAACACGCAAAACAGCGCGAACGCGGTCACCAGCAGCAGTTCGCAGGCGAGCGACAGGCCCCACAGCGCGACCCGCGGCGGCGGCGCGAACAATGCGAGCGGCAGGCTGAATATAAGCGCAAGCGCGAGGGCGACCGCCGCGTAGCCGGCGAGCTTGCCGAAAAAATAGCTGCTGCGCCGCAGCGGCCGCGCAAGGATCAGCTCCATCACCTTGTCGTTGAATTCGCGCACCATGCTGGTGACGACGAAGGCGGCCAGCATGAACACCGCCCCGACACGCAACATCGCGGCGAGCAGCGCCGCCTGGATCTGGTTCGATTCGGTGATCGCGATCTGCTGCAGGAACTGGGTGAAACCCAGCCCGCCCGCCACCAGGATCAGCGCCAGCCACAGCAGGCGGTTGCGCAGCGCTTCGAGCAGGGTGTAGCGGGCGATCGGCAGGATATGGCGCAGCATGACTCGTCGGACAGAAGGTGCGGATGCGGCGAGCGCCCTGCGATACGCGGGTACCGGGCGCGCCTTTCTCAGGTTAAACTGCAAGCATAACAAGTGCAAGCGCCATGGCCACCGCTACCCTCAGCCGCAGCTATCCGGTATTGATCACCCGCTACTGGCGGCCGCTGTTCGTCCTCATGCTGGTGCTGCTGCACCTCACCGCAATGCGCGGCGTCGAGGATGTGTGGGCGCGCGCGCTGATGCTCGCCCACTTCGGCCTGTTCATACTGTGGCAGCCGTTCATGCGCGGAGAGCAGAGCCTGACGCCGGTGCAGCTCGGCGCCATCGCCCTGGTCTGCGTGCTCGCGCTGTTTTTCTGGAACTGGTGGCTGATGCTGCTGTGGCTGTGCATCCTGGCAGGCGTAGTCGGCGGCAAGGTATTCCTGTTCCAGGCGCGCTGGCAGCGCTACTTCTATCTGAGCGTCCTGTTGTACCTGGTGTCGCTGCTGCTGATCTGGGTATTTCCGCAGCTGCTGCCCGGATTCACGCAGCCGCAGGATCTGCGGCAATTCACCCAATACGGGCTGCCGCTGCTGTTCCCGCTCATGCTGTTCCTGCCGGCCGAGGCGGAATCCGGCGAGTCGCCGCAAGTGGTGGATTTCTTCTACAGCGCGTTCCTGTTCATGATCATCGCGCTGCTGGTGCTGGGCAGCTTCGCGTTCATGACCCTGGGCAAGGTCAGCTATCCGTTCGCGCTCACCTACAGCCTGCTGCTGATCGCGGGAATCCTGCTGCTCCTCGGGCTCACCTGGAACCCGCGCGCCGGCTTCGCCGGTCTCGCCATGCTGTTTTCGCGCTATCTCCTGTCGGTGGGGCTGCCGTTCGAGCAATGGCTCTATTTCCTGGCCGAGCTGTCGCAGGCCGAGACGCAGCCGGAAAAGTTTCTGCGCCAGGCCTGCGCCGGCCTGGGCAAGCTGCCCTGGGTCAGCGGCGGCGCCTGGCGCAGCTCCGCCTACAGCGGCGAATTCGGCCAGCCGAGCAAGAACACGGTGGAATACAGCGACCGGGAGCTGCGGCTGCGCGTCTACAGCCGCTACAGCCTCAGCCCGGCGCTGACCTGGCATTTTCATCTGCTCGGGCAGTTGCTCGGGGAGTTCTACACGGCCAAGCTGCGCGAGCAGAAATTGCAGCAGCAATCCTATGTGCAGGCCGTGTATGAAACCGGCGCGCGCATGACCCACGACGTGAAGAACCTGCTGCAGTCGCTCAATGTGCTGTGCGCGGCGGCCGAGCGGGAAGAGGGCGGTTCGGACGAACTGCAGGCGCTGATGCGGCGCCAGCTGCCGCTGATCACACAGCGCCTGCAGCAGACCCTGGACAAGCTGCGCCGGCCGGCGAGCGACAGCGGCAGCACGATCCGGGCGCAGGACTGGTGGCGCGGCCTGCAGCGCAGCTACGCCGGGCAGCGAATCGAGTTCGACGAAGGCGGGATCGGCGTCGAGGCCATGCTGCCGCGCGAATTGTTCGACAGCGCCGCGGACAACCTGATCCAGAACGCGCTTGCCAAGCGCAGGCTGCACGGCGACTTCGCCATCAAGGTGAGCTTTGCCTGCGGCGCCGCCGCCCGGCTGGAAGTGTGCGATGGCGGACACGCGGTAGCGGCGCAGACCGCGAACGAACTGCTGCGCGGCCCGGTGCCCTCCGAAGGCGGCCTCGGCATCGGCCTGTACCAGGTGGCGCGGCACGCGCAGGCCTGCGGCTTCTCCCTGGAACTGACGCACAATGCCGACGGCGAGGTGTCGTTCATGCTCTCGGGGCCGCTCAAGCCGGCCACGGAGTTGCCCGTCGTCTAAGGAAGCACGCCGGCTGCGATCAGCTTAGAGTACAGCGTGCCGATCGATATCCACAAAACCTGATCGTCGAACTCGCCGCCCGCGGCCGTCGACGGCGCGGGTGTATGGCTGATGAAAACCGCGTTGTTGGCGCCGGCCGGGTTTCCATTTTCTGTCTCGTCTGCTCCTAGCGTAACTTGCCCTAGCCCGTTCTTCCCCGGCGAGTACAGGATGGCTACCACGGTTTTTTGGCTGGTAACCGAATTCGTGGTGACCGCGCCACAGGACGGGGGCGTAGAGCCAGCTGAGATTCCTGTCGCGGAAGCGCATACGAGCAGATCGTACGGCAGCACCGAGACGCCGTTCGCTTTCAGGTTGGTCGCGTTGGTGAAGTTCGCGGAGTAACTCGGCGTGGTGACTTTAGAAACCGCGTAGCGAATGCGGTTGCCCCATCCGTCCAGGGCGAATCCCTGCGAGTCGACCGGTTGGTAGCCCAAGGTGACGGCGGGCAGCAGGCCATAGGTCACCCCTGCGAC
>JAKAIH010000304.1 GCA_021825225.1 Pseudomonadota bacterium | reverse complement strand
GCAGCAGAACCGAGCCGAGGCTGATGCCGGTGAACACCTGGCTGATGCGATCGGCGGTCGTGAGCCGCTCCTGCACCGCGTGCAGCGAAGCCTGCGCCTCGGCGCGCACGGTCGCGTCGGGCTCGGTGTAGCTGTCTCCTTTCTTTTCCAGCAAGCCGAGCAGCAGTGTCTTGGTGTTGGGGCTGTTGCTTTGCGCGAGCGCCTTGACCGCGGTCCGGCGCACCGTCACGTCGGCGCTTTTCAGCTGCACGCTCGCCTGCACCAGGGTGAGCAGTTCCTTGATTTGCGGGTCGGCTTCGCGCGCCAGCGCTTTGCTGATCAGCGGCAGCATTTCTTCGCCGGCGTTGTCTTGCAGCGCCTTGACCGCGGCCAGGCGCTGGGCGCGGTCGGCCGATACCAGCTTGAGCGCGCTTTGCGCCGCTTCCAGCTTGCCGCGCAGGCGGTTATTTACTACCGCGTCGTCAAGGTCCTCGGGCAGCGGCGCGACATTCTCGCCCGTTGCGGCGTCCACGCCCTGCTGATCGTTGACTATCAGCACGCGCTTGCCGCCGGCAACTTGCACGTTTCCGTCCAGCAGCGCCTGAAAAAAAGCTTCTACCCCGGGATCGCCCGAGGCGAGCAGCTTGCCTACCGCGGCGACCTGCGCGTCGCTCTCGCCCGCGGCTACCGCCAGCACCAGATCGGCGGGCAGCGCCCACGCCGCATGCGCGCTGCCGAGCAGGCAGGCGAGGCAAAGGCTATGCAGGAGCTTTTTCAGGAGCATGGATTTTTCTTGGTAAGGGGAAAGCGGGCTGCGGCGATGCCGCAGCCCGCCAGACTGCGCTTACTTGTTGACCGGCTCGTCCTTCTTGCCCTTGTCCTCGGGGATATAGGGACTCCAGGGTTGCGCCTTGATCGGGCCCTTGGTCTTCCATACCACGTTGAACTGGCCGTCGGCCTTCACTTCGCCGATGAACACCGGCTTGTGCAGGTGGTGATTCTTCGGGTCCATCTCGACGGTAAAGCCGTCAGGCGCCTTGAACGTCTGACCCGCCATCGCGGCGATCACCTTGTCGACGTCGGTGGTCTTGGCCTTTTCGACCGCCTGCTTCCACATGTGGATGCCGATCCAGGCAGCTTCCATCGGGTCGTTGGTGAGCGGTTTGTCGGCGTTAGGCAGCTTCTTCTTCTTGGCATAAGCGGCCCATTCCTTCTTCCATGCGGTGTTGACCGGATTCTTCAGCGACATGAAGTAGTTCCAGGCGGCGAGGTGGCCCACCAGCGGCTTGGTGTCCACGCCGCGCAGTTCCTCTTCGCCCACCGAGAACGCCACCACCGGAATGTCGGTCGCTTTCAGGCCGGCATTGCCGAGTTCCTTGTAGAACGGCACGTTCGAGTCGCCGTTGATGGTCGATACCACCGCGGTCTTGCCGCCTTCAGCGAATTTCTTGATTTCGGCGACGATGGTCTGATAGTCCGAATGGCCGAACGGCGTGTATTTCTCGAGGATGTCCGAGTCCTGGATGCCCTTCGAGTGCAGGAACGCGCGCAGAATCTTGTTGGTGGTGCGCGGATAGACGTAGTCGGTCCCGAGCAGCACGAAGCGCTTGGCGCCGCCGCCTTCCTTGGAGAGCAGGTATTCGACCGCCGGAATCGCCTGCTGGTTGGGCGCCGCGCCGGTATAGAACACGTTCTTCGACAGCTCTTCGCCTTCGTATTGCACCGGATAGAACAGCAGGCCGTTCAGTTCCTCGAACACCGGCAGTACCGACTTGCGCGACACCGAGGTCCAGCAACCGAAGACCACGGCCACTTTGTCCTTGGAGAGCAGCTGGCGTGCTTTTTCCGCGAACAGCGGCCAGTTCGAGGCGGGATCGACCACTACCGGCTCGAGCTTCTTGCCCAGGACTCCGCCCTTGGCGTTGATCTCGTCGATCGCCATCAGCGTCACGTCCTTGAGCACGGTTTCGCTGATCGCCATGGTGCCCGAAAGCGAATGCAGGACGCCCACCTTGATGGTGTCCGCGGCCAAGGCGTACTGCCCCGGAATCAGGGACGCCGCCGTGACGATCGCGCCTGCTGCAATACCTTTTACAAAACTTCGCCGTTTCATGTTGCCACCTCCCAAGAGTAAAAAAATTGAGCCATGACTCAGACTGCCAAAGCTTGCTTTAGTCAGGTCATGCTGGTCTTTAGCACGGCTTGTGCCAGGAGTCGGGCTCAAGCGATCGGCGCGAATTAAGCGGCTGTTTATAAAGCGGATGAGACCGGCCGCTGGCGCGGGGGAGGACACCAAACCGCGGCCGCCGCCGCAGCTTCGATCCTTGTTGGTGCAGCGAAGCGTGCAGCTGCACCAAATTGCGGCATGCGAGCCAGGTGTGGTGCCGAACGGCTGATGGCGGGGCGCACGCGTCGCCGTTTGTCGCCGGCGGCGCTGCGGTCTAGAATCGAGGCATGAAATCTACAGCGGCGATTGCAGCGCTGCTCAGCGCCGCACTGCTCGCGGCTTGCGCCGGCACCTCCATCGGCGTTCGCAGCGGCACCGCGCCCTCGATGCGCGGCAGCGCACCGGCGCCGGGCACATCCTACAGTTCGGCCGCGGTTCGTGCCGAGGTCAATTCCAACGCCTACTTCGGCCTGCTGTTCCTTGGCGTGTTCGCCGCCGGCGTCGAGGACGACTTTCTCAGCTGGCGCTATGGCCCCGAACGGCGCAAGCCGCCGCAACTCGCCGAGGACCGCGCGATTGCCGAGCGCGACTGCAGCCGCCCGATGGCGGCGCCCAGCGCAAACTTGCGCTGCAAATAGGCGAACCTGCACCGCAAGGCAGCCGGGTGCGGCGCCGGACCGGCGCCCGCGGGCTGGTGATAAACTCCGCTTGACGCGCGGTTCGCCGCACCATCCCGCCAAGAAGAAAGGTCTGTCCCGCCATGCTACGCAGCACCAAGATCGTCGCCACCCTGGGGCCCGCATCGAATGATCCCGCAACGCTGGAGCGCATGTTTCTCGCCGGCGTGGACGTGGTGCGCTTCAATTTCTCGCACGGCACCGCGGACGATCACCTGCAGCGCGCCGCGGTGGTGCGCGAGATCTGCCGCAAGACCGGCCGCACCGTGGGCATCATGGGCGACCTTCAGGGCCCGAAGATCCGCGTCGGCAAGTTCAAGGACGGCAAAGTCACACTCAAAGCCGGCGATGCGTTCATCCTGGATGCCGAATGCGAACTCGGCGACGAGCGGCGCGCCGGACTGGATTACAGGGAGCTGCCGCGCGACGTGAGCGCGGGCGACGTGCTGCTGCTCGACGACGGCCGCATCGAATTCGAGGTCGAGCGCGTTTCGGGCAACGAAGTGCATTGCCGCGTGCATCACGGCGGCGTGCTGTCGAACAACAAGGGCATCAACCGCCGCGGCGGCGGACTGACTGCGCCCGCGCTGACGACCAAGGACATGGACGACATCCGCACCGCCGCTGCGATCAAGGTGGATTTTCTCGCGGTGTCGTTTCCGAAATCGAGCGCCGACATGTACATGGCGCGACAGCTGCTGCGCGCGGCCGGCGGCGAGGCCTTCCTGATCGCCAAGATCGAGCGCGCGGAAGCGGTGGCGCCCGGGGCGCTGGAGGACATCATGTCGGCCTGCGACGGCATCATGGTGGCGCGCGGGGATCTCGCGGTCGAGGTCGGCGACGCCTCGGTGCCGGCGCTGCAAAAGCGCATGATCCGCATGGCGCGCGAGCACAACAAGGTCACCATCACGGCGACGCAGATGATGGAGTCCATGGTTGCGAGCCCGGTGCCCACGCGCGCCGAAGTGTCCGATGTCGCCAACGCCGTGCTCGACGGCACCGACGCGGTGATGCTCTCGGCCGAAACCGCTAGCGGCTTGTATCCGGTCGAGACCGTGCTGTCGATGAGCCGGATCTGCGTCGAGGCCGAAAACTCCGCGCCGGTCACGCTGGATCGCGAATTTCTCGACCGCGTGTTTACCCGCGTCGACCAGTCGATCGCGATGGCGGCGCTGTTCACCGCGTTCCACCTCAAGGTAAAGGCGATCGCCGCGCTGACCGAGTCGGGCTCGACCGCGCTATGGATGTCGCGCCTGAACTGCGGCGTGCCGATCTATGCCCTCACCACGCGCACCTCCACGCGCTACCGCTGCGCGCTGCTGCGCGACACCTATCCGCAGATGGTGAGCTACGCCGGCGATGACCGCGAGGAATTGCTGGAGGAGGCCGAAAACGTGCTGCTGCGCGCCGGCCTGGTGGAAAACGGCGACCTGATCGTGCTTACTATCGGCGAGCCCATAGGCAAGGCCGGCGGCACCAACACGATGAAGATCGTCAAGGTCGGGGAGCATCGCCGGGCTTGACGATCTCA
>JAKAIH010000303.1 GCA_021825225.1 Pseudomonadota bacterium | reverse complement strand
GGTCAAACGCCTGGGCGAGGAAGCGGCGAAGCCGAAGCGCCTGCGCTATAAGCCGCTTAAGTGATCAGCACTGAACCAAGCGGCTTCAGGTCGAGGCCGGGGCCAGGCGCAGCGAAAACGCGATGCTCTCCGCCGGGTCCCCGGAGAATGGGCGCCCCAGGAGAATCGTGCCCGAACCGCGCAGCAAGGTATCCCCGCCTGCGATGCGCACAGCGTCGCCGCCGCTGAACTGGACGTAGGTGCCGTGGGCACTTCGGTCGGAAAGATAGAATTTTCCCAGTTGATAGTCCACCGTTGCGTGCAGTTCCGATGCGGCCTCGCTGCGGACCACGATGGAGCAGCGTTCGCCGCGGCCCAGGGTGGCGCTCGAATTGCGTTCGCTCACCGTGAACCGCTGCTCGCCATGACGCAGGACTAGTTGCTGTTCCAGGCCCTCCGGTTTGCGGTCGGCGGGATTGCCGATGCGGACCTGCTCGTCGCTTTCCGCCCGCCAGCCGATCTGGAACAGATCGAGTTGCCCCTGCCTGCCCTTGAGGCTGGCGCGCCGAATATGGCGCGCCCTGAGTCGCAGCTCCGGCGGCAGTGCGTCGACCGCGGCTTGAGTCGCCAGGATTTGGCGCGCGCGCGCCACTTCGGTAATGCGCGCGGCTACGTTGACCACATCGCCGTGCACATCGTTGTCCTCGCGCAGCACCTCGCCATAATTGAATCCGACGCGGATATACATCGGCGTTTCGCCCCCCGGCCTGCCGTCTTCCACCGCCTCCTGCATGTCGCAGGCGGCGCCCATGGCCGCTTCTGCGCTGCTAAACGTACACATGATTTCATCGCCTATGGTCTTGATCAGCGTACCGCGATGCGGTGCGAGCCTGTCGGTCATCAGCGCGAGGCAACGTACCACGAGCTGGCGCGCACGGCTGTTGCCGAGTGCTTCGTACAGCCTCGTGCTGCCGCTGATATCGGCAAACAGGATCGCGAGTTTTTCCGACTGATGTGGCATGCTGCCTGATGGCGACGGTTCATTCATTATGTGACCGCGGAGCGGCGCAATACGGTGCTTTTCCCTGATGCTACTACGCCCGCCGTTCGGGCGATTCGGCAGCTACGGCGCAGCGCGAGAATATACGAGAATAAGGCGCATCAGTCCATGCCCGCACACTGCGCCGGCCGAAGCGGCGGAGCGCCCCGGGGTGTGCCGAACGGGCCGTCGCCGGATTGCGCAGGGCTTGCCCCGATCGATGCTTTGTTGATCAAAATCACGCCGGACCGCCTGCCTTGCCGCATGATCGGTCGACATGGGAATCCTGGCGGAATCATGGTCGGCTGCCGCATCGGGGACCGGATCCCGGCCTGCGGCCGCGGGGGCGGCCGCCCGCAGCGCTGTTCGCTGGGCACTGACGCTGGGCCTTGCGCTGCTGTTGCTGCTGTCCCCGGGCGGCAGCCGGGGCGAGGACGTTCGCGGCGTCGACGTGTACCTCTTTTGGCGCGAAGGCTGTCCGCATTGCGAGCGCGCGATCGAGTTCCTGCGCCGGGTCGAGACCCAAGGGCTGCAGGCGCGCGTGCATTACTTCGAAGTGTCGCGCAATGCCGCCAATCGCGAGGTGCTGTTTGCCTTCGCGGACAGGCGCAAACTCGGCGATCTCGCCGTGCCTTTCACGGTCATCGGCGACGAAATCATTGTCGGCTGGGGCGGCGAGGAATTCACCGGACAGGTGCTGACCGGGCGCATCGAGGCCTGCCTGCGCGCCGTCTGTCCCGATAGTCTTGGCCCGATGTTGCGCGATGCGGGCCTGCTCGCGGCGGGCGGAGCCACGCCGGCGCAGCTTGGCGCTACTGCGGCTGCCGCTGCCAGCCGCGCCACACTGCCCGCGACCATCAGGCTGCCGCTTGCGGGCGAGGTCAGTCTGGCGGCGCTCTCCCTGCCCGCGCTGACGGTTTTGCTCGGCGGCCTGGACGGTTTCAATCCCTGTGCCATGTGGACGCTGGTGTTTCTGATCGGCCTGCTGCTCGGCATGCAGGACAAAGCGCGCAGGTGGATACTCGGCAGCGCTTTCATCGGTGCGTCCGCCGCGGTGTATTTTCTATTCATGGCGGCGTGGCTGAACGCGCTGCTGCTGATCGGCATGGTCGTCTGGGTGCGCGCCGGCGTCGCATTGGTCGCGCTGGGCGGCGGCTTCTACTATCTGCGCGAATATTTCGTAAACCCGGAGCCGGTATGCAAGGTCACCGCTCCGCAGAGCCGCCGGCGCGTGCTCGAGCGCTTGCGCGGCCTCGCTTCCGAGCAGCGCTTCTGGGTCGCCTTGGGCGGCATCGTGGCGCTCGCCTTCGCCGTGAACCTGATCGAGTTCTTCTGCTCCGCCGGCATCCCCGCCGTATATACACAGGTGCTGGCGCTGTCCAATCTGCCGACGTGGCAGTACTACGCCTACCTGTCGCTCTACATCTTCGTGTTCATGCTGGACGACCTGATCGTGTTCGCGGTGGCGATGAAAACACTCGAGCTTACCGGCATGACCACCCGGTACCTGCGTTTGTCGCACCTCGTCGGCGGCGTCGTCCTGCTGGGCATCGGCGCCCTGCTGCTGCTGCGGCCCGAACTGCTGGCCTTCGGCTAAGGCTCAGCCCGTGGCTGGAGGCAATGAGCTTAACAGCCGCCCAGCCGGTGTGCGGACACCTTGTTGCTGAGTTCGGTTTTCTTTCCGCCCACGTCGGCAACGGCGCTGATGCTCCCGTTCATCGTGTCCGCGGTAAACCTGACCTCGCCGCGCGACTGAATGCCGAAGCTGCCTGCGCATTGCATCGAAAAGCGGAAGGTGTTGCCGGAATAGGTCTTGTCGGAATAGGTACAGCCGCTGGCACCCGGATTGGCGATTCCGCCCAGCAGCGCGCCCGGATCCCCGACATCGGCCGCGCTGAGGCATTGCCGCAGGCGAAACGGCGCCGGCGTGAAGTCGGGCTGCGCGGCCACCCGGGTTTCCAGCGTGATTTCCCACAGGCCCGGCGACATGTCCGCGGCCGCGCAGGGTACGGAAAGCGCAGCGGCCATGAGCGCCGCCGATAGCCTCCGGAGCGCGCGCACGCGGGTTCCTTGTGCCATGGTCATCCGCGGCCGACGAAGGGCATTTTCGTCGCCATGATGGTCATGAACTGCACGTTCGCGTCCAGCGGCAGCCTGGCCATGTACAGTATGGCGCTGCCGACGTGCGCCACGTCCATGCGCGGCTCCACCGCGACCGAGCCGTCTGCCTGCGCCACGCCGCTTTTCATGCGCTCGGTCATCTCGGTCGCGGCGTTGCCGATGTCGATCTGGCCGCAGGCGATGTCGTATTTGCGGCAGTCGAGCGAGATGCATTTGGTCAGGCCGGTCACCGCATGCTTGGTCGCGGTGTACGGTGCGGAATTCGGCCGCGGCGCGTGGGCCGAGATCGAGCCGTTGTTGATGATGCGTCCGCCGCGCGGGTCCTGGTTCTTCATGATCCTGATCGCTTCCTGCGAACACAGGAACATGCCGCTG
Source organism: Pseudomonadota bacterium (assembly GCA_021825225.1). Lineage (GTDB taxonomy): Bacteria > Pseudomonadota > Gammaproteobacteria > Burkholderiales > SG8-39 > 2-12-FULL-64-23. The sequence goes on along the minus strand of JAKAIH010000303.1, from coordinate 859 downwards.
AGGTTGACGTCGACCACCGCTTTCCACTGCTCGAAACTCAGGTCTTCCATCGGAACCGCCGGCGCGCCCATGCCGGCATTGTTGAACAGCAGGTCCAGTCTGCCCCAGGTCCGCTGCGCTTGCGCAAACAGCGCCTTCACCGCTTCCGGCTTGCCTATGTCTGCGGGCAGAACCAGCGCGTTTGCGCCCGCGGCTCCGGCATCCTGCAGCGTCTTGTCGAGCAGTTCCCTGCGTCTTCCGACCAGGCCGACGCGATAGCCGTCATTGAGCAGCGCCAGCGCGGCGCTCTTGCCGATGCCGGTGCCGGCGCCGGTGACGATGGCAACTTTCGTTTGTGAATTCATGCTTGGTTCTCCATTTGTCTGATGCTTTGCTCCGAAATTGCGGAAATCCTCATGCCGGCACCGCTCACGGCTTCAGCCCGAACAGCTCTTCGATTCGCGCCGTCTCTTCGGGCGAAAGGTCCATGAAGCGGCAGCCTGAGCTTTGCACCTGCCTGCCGTCGGCGAGTGTGATCAGCGTCGAATAGCGCACCTCCATGTCGACCACGATCGAGTCTCCGCCCGGGCCTTCGATGCGGCAGCCCTTGAGCACCGTACCCGGCTCGAGGCTGATTTCGGGATCGTACTGCAGGAAGCCGATCCCGCCTTTGCTCACGTTCGCCATGCTGCCGTCGAAGGGCATCACGCCCGCCTCGTCGACGACACAGCGCAGCGCCTGCTGCGGCGGAACCTCGGCGCGCTCGTTTTCCCGCCGCCTGTGGCCGGCGACGATTTCAGGAAAGCGCAACTTGATTCCGGCAGCGCCTTCGTGTGCGCTGGTCGGCTTGGGATCGGCCGCGGCGAATTCGACGCGCCAG
>JAKAIH010000302.1 GCA_021825225.1 Pseudomonadota bacterium | reverse complement strand
ATCTGCGCATGAACACCGCCGCCATCAACGATTCCTTCGGCGGCGGCGCGGCTGCGGGCGGGCGCGTACTCGAGCCCGGCGTCGACGTTTCGCACAAGGGCATCCTTTACCTGGAGGACATCAGCGTCAGCTTCGACGGCTTCAAGGCGCTGAACCAGCTCAGCCTCCTCATCGACGATGGCGAACTGCGCTGCATCATCGGCCCCAACGGCGCCGGCAAGACGACCATGATGGACGTGATTACCGGCAAGACCCGGCCCGACTCGGGCACGGTCTACTTCGGCCAGACCATCGATCTCAGCAAAATGAGCGAAGCCGAAATCGCGCACGCGGGCATCGGGCGCAAGTTCCAGAAGCCCACGGTGTTCGAGCAGCACAGCGTGTTCGAGAACCTGGAGCTGGCGATGAAAACGGACAAGCGCGTGCGCGCGAGCCTCAGGGCAAAGCTCGACTCGGCCCAGCGCGACCGCATCGCCGAGACGCTTCGCCTGATCCAGCTCGAGCGCGAAGCGGGCCGCGACGCCGGCCTGCTGTCCCACGGCCAGAAGCAGTGGCTGGAGATCGGCATGCTGCTGATGCAGGAGCCGCGCCTGCTGCTGCTCGATGAGCCGGTCGCGGGCATGACCGACGAGGAGACCGAGCGCACCGGCGAACTGTGCCGGACGCTCGCGGGCAAGCACTCGGTGGTGGTGGTCGAGCACGACATGGATTTCGTCGCCGGCATCGCGCACAAGGTGACGGTGCTGCACGATGGCAGCGTGCTCGCCGAAGGCAGCATGAGCGAGGTGCAGAATGACGCGCGCGTGATCGAAGTGTATTTGGGGCGCTGACAAGTGTTCATACGTGTTCCCGTGACTCGCGTCGCCGCTTCTCCAGCGTTGCGATTTGGCGCGGACGAACAACTGTCCGCGCGGATCGTCGATGGCGTGCGGATGAAAAGCATATCCGCACGCCATCGACGATCTCGTTTGAAAACCCAAGCCGTGGCCGGTTTTATCCGTAACCGTGTCTTCCGCGCGGACACGCTTTACCTCCGCGTGGAAAACACGGTTGGCGCGCGCAGCGCGCAACGCCTTTCGCGGCAGGTGAAGATGTTCGAGACGCGGGATTGAACCATGCTGAGCATCCAAGGACTCAACCAATACTATGGCGGCAGCCACACGCTGCGCGGCGTGAGCTTCGACATTCCCAAGGGCTGCACCGCGCTGCTCGGCAGGAACGGCGTGGGCAAGACCACGCTGCTCAAATGCCTGATGGGCCTGGTGCCGGTGAAATCCGGCTCGCTGCTGCTGGAAGGCAAGGACATCGGCGCGCTCACGCCCTACGCGCGCGCGCGCCTGGGCATAGGCTACGTGCCGCAAGGGCGTGAGATCTTTCCGCGGCTCACGGTGGAAGAAAACCTGGTGATGGGCCTCGCGACCAAGCGCCGCGGCGCGGCGATACCGGTGCAGATATTCGACATGTTTCCGGTGCTGAAAGACATGCTCGGCCGGCGCGGCGGCGACCTCTCCGGCGGGCAGCAGCAGCAGCTCGCGATCGGGCGCGCGCTTGCGATGCGGCCCAAGCTGCTGATTCTGGACGAGCCGACCGAAGGCATCCAGCCCTCGATCATCAAGGACATCGAGCGCGTGATCCGCCTGCTGGCCAAGCAGGGCGACATGGCGATCCTGCTGGTCGAGCAGTATTACGATTTTGCAAGATCGCTGGCCGACCACTACGTCGTGATGTCGCGCGGCGAAGTGATCAAGAGCGGAGCGGGCGCAGATATGGAGCGCGACAACGTAAAAGCCTGCCTCGCGCTATAGTTTTGTCAGGAGGCGTAGCAAGTATTGTCTTGCTACGGTCCGGTTTAGGGGAGGGCGAGGGGAAGTTTCCCCTCGCTTCGTTGGGGAGGCCATGGAAATAGCCGAAACGGCCTGGCAGGCGAGGCTCGCGCTCGAGTACACGCTGCAAGCCGGCCGCAGCACGCTTACCCGGCGCGAGCACAGCGGGCCGCTCGTGGTGCAGAAGGCGCTTTATCCCGAAGGGGATGCGGTCTGTCACAGCATCGTCGTGCATCCGCCCGGCGGCATCGCCGGCGGCGACGCGCTGGCGCTGGAACTGCGCCTGGGCGCAGGCGCGGCCGCGCTGCTGACCACGCCGGGTGCGGGCAAGTGGTACAGGAGCGCAGGCCCCAAGGCGAGCCTGGCGCAGCGCTTCGATGTCGAACGCGGCGCAGTGCTCGAATGGCTGCCGCAGCCGATGATCGTATACGATGCGGCGCAGGCCGAAACCAGGACCGACGTCCGGCTGCAGGAGAATGCGTTGTACATGGGCTGGGAGATAACGTGCATGGGGCGCAGCGCTTCGGGCGAGCGCTTCGACTCGGGCGAACTGCGCCAGCGCACCGAGATCCGGCAACAGGGACGGCGCCTGTGGAGCGAATATGCGCGCCTCGCCGGCGACGACGCCATGCTCGCCGCGAACGCGGGCTTGGCCGGCTGCAGCGTGAGTGCGATCCTGATCGCAGCGGGCAGGGACATAGACAAAGCGCTGCTCGAACAATGCCGCAGCCTCGCGCCGGAGCCGGGCGAGCGCGCGGGGCTGACGCTGCTGCCGCGCGTGCTGCTCGCGCGCTACCTGGGCCACAGCAGCGAGGCGGCGATGCATTACTTCATCGCGCTGTGGCGAGTGCTGCGGCCGGCGCTGACCGGACGCGGCGCGGTGCCGCCGCGCATCTGGGCGACATAGGAGGCAGGACGGGAACATGGAACTTACACCGAGAGAAAAAGACAAGCTGCTGCTGTTCACTGCCGCTCTGCTCGCGGAAAGTTTGATTGGAACAAGGGGGCACACCCCCTTGTTTATCCCCCATATCAGGGCGAGGAATATCACATGGAACTGACACCGCGTGAGAAAGACAAGCTGCTGCTGTTCACCGCCGCGCTGCTCGCGGAAAGACGAAAAGCGCGCGGGCTCAAGCTCAATTATCCCGAGGCGGTGGCCTATATCAGCGCCGCGATCATGGAAGGGGCGCGCGACGGCAGGAGCGTGGCCGAGCTCATGGGCTACGGCACGAAATTGCTCGCGCGCGCCGACGTGATGGAGGGCGTACCGGAAATGATCCCCGAGATCCAGGTCGAAGCCACCTTTCCCGACGGCACCAAGCTCGTCACCGTGCACCAGCCGATCGTCTGACTCAGGAGGCGCAATGATTCCAGGAGAAATGAAGGTCAAGGGCGGCGACATAGAACTCAACCAGGGCCGCAAGACGATCAAACTCAAGGTCGCCAACAGCGGCGACCGGCCGATCCAGGTGGGTTCGCATTACCATTTTTTCGAGACCAACGAGGCGCTCGAGTTCGAGCGCAAAGCCGCCTACGGCTTCCGTCTCGACATCGCCGCCGGCACCGCGGTGCGCTTCGAGCCGGGCCAGACGCGCACGGTGGAGCTGGTCGAACTCGCCGGCGCGCGCGAGGTGTTCGGCTTCCAGGGAAAGGTCATGGGCAAGCTAGAGCGAGGCGCGCAATGAGCCTCAAGATCGGACGCCAGGCCTATGCGGAAATGTTCGGCCCGACCACGGGCGATCGCGTGCGGCTCGCCGACACCGAGCTGTGGATCGAAGTGGAGAAGGATTACACCGTCTACGGCGAGGAAGTGAAATTCGGCGGCGGCAAGGTGATCCGCGACGGCATGGGCCAGAGCCAGCGTATGTCCAAGGACTGCGCCGACACGGTGATCACCAACGCCCTGATCGTCGACCACTGGGGCATCGTCAAGGCCGACATCGGCATCAAGAACGGCCGCATCGCCGCGATCGGCAAGGCGGGCAATCCCGACATCCAGCCCGCGGTGACGATCGTCATCGGCCCCGGCACCGAGATCATCGCCGGCGAGGGCATGATCGTCACCGCCGGCGGCATCGACAGCCACATCCATTTCATCTGCCCGCAGCAAATCGACGAAGCGCTGATGTCGGGCGTGACCACTATGCTCGGCGGCGGCACCGGACCCGCCACCGGCACCTTCGCCACCACCTGCACGCCGGGGCCCTGGCATATCTACAGCATGCTGCAGGCGGCCGAGGCCTTCCCGATGAACCTGGGCTTCCTCGGCAAGGGCAACGCGAGCCTGAAGCCCGCGCTGAAGGAGCAGGTGGTCGCCGGTGCCATGGGACTCAAGCTGCACGAGGACTGGGGAACGACGCCGGCGGCGATCGACTGCTGCCTCGCAGTCGCCGACGAAATGGACGTGCAGGTCGCGATCCATACCGACACCCTGAACGAATCGGGTTTCGTCGAGGCTACGATCGCCGCGTTCAAAGGCCGCACCATCCACACCTATCACACCGAGGGCGCGGGCGGCGGCCACGCGCCGGACATCATCCGCGTCTGCGGCGAAGCCAATGTGCTGCCCTCCTCCACCAACCCGACGCGGCCCTACACCGTG
>JAKAIH010000301.1 GCA_021825225.1 Pseudomonadota bacterium | reverse complement strand
AAGTCGAACAGCCAGAGGTCCTGTACGACAGCCGGGCGGGAGACCAGCATGGCCTGCAGCAAGGCCTGCGCCGGCACCGCTTCGTCCACCACCAGCGCTAGGTCGCGGATCACCGGCGGGAACTTCGAGACCTCGCGATATTGCGGCATGCGCGCGGCAAGCAGCGCATCGAGTTCGAGCTCGAACAGGACCGGGGCCTGCGGCAGTTCGTATTTCTGCTGCCAGCGCGGATGCAGTTCGCCCAAGCAGCCGATGCACCGGCCGTCGATCAGCACGTTCGCTGCGCGCCCCGGATGCAGCGCCGGATGCGTCGTGCGCTCGAAACTGAGCTGCCAGGGCACGAGCAGGCTCTCAATGTCGCCCTTCAGGTCGTAGAAATCGACGGTGCGCTGCGCGAGGCCCCACTGCTCGGGTCGTGCCGGGCCGAAGGCGATCGCCGCGAGCTTGAGCGGCTGGGCGATGCCGCCCACTGTAAGCGGGCCGTCGGGCACGCCGGCGTCGGCGCGGAACACGCGCCCCAGTTCGAACACGCGCACCCTGCCCTGCTTGCGATTGAGGTTGTAGCGCACGTTGGCGATGAGGCTGCCGGCAAGGCTGGAGCGCATCACCGCGTGCTGCGCCGAGATCGGGTTCAGCAGCTTCACCGGCGCGTCGTTGCCGCAGAAATCGCGCTCCCACTCGGCCTCGACGAAGCTGAAGTTCACGACTTCCTGGTAGTCGCGCGCGGCGATCGCTTCCTTGACCCGTGTAAGCGGGCGCACGGTCTCGGGCTGCTCGCGCATCGCGGCGCGCACGCGCGGCCGGCTCGCGGGGATGCGCTCGTAGCCGTGGATGCGAGCGATCTCCTCGATCAGGTCTTCCTCGATCGCGATGTCGAAGCGGTAGGAAGGCGGGGTCACGCTGTAGCCGTCGGCGGTCTTCACCGCGGCGAGGTCGAGGCGCGCGAAGATCGCGCCGATTTCCGCATCGTCCAGCTCGATGCCGATGACCTTGGCCGCGCGCGCGCTGCGCACGTGTACGCTCTTGCGCTCGGGCAGGCGCGCCACCTCGTCCACGGTGGGGCCGGGCTCGCCGCCGCAGATCGCGAGGATGAGTTCGGTCGCGCGCTCGATGCCGGCGACATTGTTGTCGAAGTCGACGCCGCGCTCGAAGCGGTGCGCCGCGTCGCTCACGAAATTGTAGCGGCGCGAGCGCCCGGCGATGGTCTCGGGGAAGAAGAACGCCGACTCGAGATAGATGTTGCGGCTGTCGGTCTCGGCCTTGGTCGAATCCCCGCCCATGATGCCGGCCAGTCCGATCGGGCCCGAGTTGTCGGTGATGCACAGCACGGTTTCATCCACGTCTACCGTCTGCTCGTTCAGCAGCTTCAGCTTTTCACCCTTGCGGCCGAAGCGCACGTCGATCGGGCCTTGCAGCTTGTCGAGGTCGTAGACGTGCAGCGGGCGTCCGAGTTCCAGCATCACGTAATTGGTCACGTCCACCAGCGCCGAAATCGAGCGCTGGCCTGCGCGCGCCAGGCGCTGCACCATCCACTCGGGCACCGGCGCGGCGGCGTCGACATTGCGGATCACGCGCCCGGTGAAGCGGCCGCAGCCTTCAGGCGCGGTAATCTTCACCGGATGGCGCGCGTCGCACTGCGCCGCGACCGGCTTGATCTGCGGCGACTTCAAGGCGGCGCCGGTGATCGCCGCCACTTCGCGCGCCACACCGAGCAGGCTCAGGCAATCGGCGCGGTTGGGTGTGAGCTTGAGCGTAAACACGGTGTCGTCCAGTGCCAGCACTTCGCGCAGGTCGCGGCCGATGGGCGCATCGGCGGCAAGCGGCAGGAGGCCGCTGTGGTCGTCGGCGATGCCCAGTTCCCTGGCCGAGCACAGCATGCCCTGGCTTTCGACGCCGCGCAGATTCGAGCGCTTGATCTCAAACGCCTTCCCGTCAGCACCGCTGAGGCGCGCGCCGATGAGGGCGCAGGGCACGCGCATGCCGGCCACAACGTTGGGTGCGCCGCACACGATGGAAAGCGGCGTTGGTTCGCCGATATTGACTTTGCACAGCGACAGGCGGTCGGCGTTGGGATGGCGCGCGACTTCGAGCACTTCGGCCACCACCACTTTGGAAAAAGGCGCTGCCGCAGGCTCGAGCGTCTCGACTTCGAGCCCGGCCATGGTGAGGGCGTGCGCGAGCTCCGCCGTGGACAGCGACGGATCGACGAAACTGCGCAGCCAGAGTTCGGAGAATTTCATGCGAATTGCTGCAGAAAACGCAGGTCGCCGTCGTAGAACAGGCGCAGGTCGCTGATGCCGTAGCGCAGCATCGCCAGGCGTTCCACGCCGGAGCCGAAGGCGAAGCCGATGTATTTTTCCGGGTCGAGCCCGAAGTTGCGTATCACCACTGGGTGCACCTGGCCGGCGCCGGAAATCTCCAGCCACTTGCCCTTGCTCGGCCCGGCGGCAAATGCCATGTCGATCTCGGCCGAGGGCTCGGTGAAGGGGAAGAACGAAGGACGAAAGCGCACCTGCAGTTCCTCGGTCTCGAAAAAGCGGCGCAGGAATTCGGTGTACACGCCCTTCAGGTCGGCAAAGCTGATGTTCTCGTCGATCCACAATCCTTCGACCTGGTGGAACATCGGCGAGTGCGTCGCATCGCTGTCGACGCGATAAGTGCGGCCCGGCGCAATCACCTTGATCGGCGGCGTATGCATGCGCGCATAGCGCACCTGCATCGGGCTGGTGTGGGTACGCAGCAGCAGCGGCCTGCCGTCCGCGTCCTTCGCCTCGACGTAGAACGTGTCCTGCATCGAGCGCGCCGGATGGTTCTCCGGGTTGTTGAGCGCGGTGAAATTGTTCCAGTCGGTCTCGATCTCGGGACCGTCGGCGACATCGAAGCCGATGGAACGGAAGATCGCTTCGATGCGATCCTGCGTGCGCGTGAGCGGATGCAGGCGCCCGCGGCCCGCGCCGCGCCCCGGTAGCGTGACATCCAGCGCTTCCTCCGCGAGGCGCGCATCGAGCTGCAGCCGCGCCAGCGCGTCGCGCCGTGCGGCAAGCGCAGCGTCGAGCCGATCCTTGGCCGCGTTGATGCGGCTGCCGGCCTCGCGCCGTTCTTCGGCGGGCAGCTTGCCCAGCTGCTTGAGCATATCGGTAAGCGCACCGGCCTTGCCCAGAAAACGCGCCTTCGCCTGCTCCAGCTGGGTCGCATCGTCGATGCGGCCGAACTGCTCGAGTGCGTCGCTGACTATTTTTTCCAGATTGTCCATTCTCACATCCAAGGCCAATTTCTTGCCTCCCGATGCATCGCGAGGCGCGAACCTTTAAGCAGCCCGCGCTGGCTTAATGCGCGGGCGGTCGCATACAAACGAAAAGAGGCTAATCAACTTAGCCTCTTTTCGCGTTGGTGCAGGTGACCCTAGCCGCGGCCCGCCTTATTTGGACGCAGCACCTGCCTCGCTGGCGGGCAAGCTCGCCTTGGCCTGCTCGGCAAACTTGGCGAACGCCGCCATGTCGGTCACGGCCAGGTCGGCCAGCACCTTGCGATCCACCTCGATCGCAGCTTTCTTCAGACCGTTCATGAATACGCTGTAGGTCAGGCCACACTCGCGCGCGGCCGCGTTGATGCGCGCAATCCACAACGCACGGAACACGCGCTTCTTGGTCCTGCGGTCACGGTAGGCATACTGGCCCGCCTTCATCACCGCCTCTTTAGCGATGCGGAACACGCTGCCGCGGCGGCCGCGGTAACCCTTGGCCAGATCCATCACCTTCTTGTGACGGGCGCGTGCTTCTACTCCACGTTTAACTCTTGGCATGGCTTATTCTCCTTAACCGTTGGGAAGCATCGCGCGCACGGAGCGCAGGTTGCTCGCATCCACCTGGGACGTGCCGCGCATGTTGCGCTTACGCTTGGTGGTCTTCTTGGTCAGGATGTGGCGCAAAAACGCTTTGGTGCGTTTTATCCCGCCGCTGCCTTGAACGCGGAAACGCTTGGCCGCGCCCCGCTTGGTCTTCATCTTGGGCATGACTACTCCTAGTTTTGACATGGCGGCAGGTGCCTCCCGATGGGAAAACTTGTCGACCTGTACACCACTTGTTTTACGTCTCCGGCAAGCCGGAGGCGGTACCGCAAGGAAAGATCAGATGCGGATCTTTCCACGAACCTGCCGCAATTTCTATTTTGCAGCCGGTTCGGTTTTTTTCTTTACTGCAACTTTCTTCGGCCCCAGCACCATCACCAGCTGGCGCCCTTCCATTTTCGGATACTGCTCGACCACGCCGTGTTCGACGAGGTCGTTCTTCACCCGTTCGATCAGCCGGTGGCCGAATTCCTGGTGCGCCATCTCGCGTCCGCGAAAGCGCAGCGTGACCTTGGTCTTGTCGCCCTCGTCCAGGAACTTCATCAAGTTGCGCAGCTTGATCTGGTAATCGCCTTCGTCGGTGCCGGGC
>JAKAIH010000300.1 GCA_021825225.1 Pseudomonadota bacterium | reverse complement strand
CGGTGGTAAACAGCAACTGGAACAGCGATGTGCCGAGGGCGATCTTGGTCGGCATCTTGAGCAGGTAGATCATCGCCGGCACCATGATGAATCCGCCGCCCACGCCCATCAGCGACGTCAGGATCCCGACGGAGGCTCCCAGTATCAGCAGCCCCAGGATCGACAGGCGTACCTCCGAAGCCGGGAACGCCGTCTGCCAGGGCAGGCGCTCGAACCAGGTCCGCAGCAGCGATTTCCGCCCCGTCGCCGCGGGCGTGTCGCCTGCGGCAGGCGTGCGAAAGACAGCCTGCAGCGACTCGACCAGCATGCTCACGCCGATGAAACCCAGCAGGATGACGTAGAGAAAGACGACCACGTTGCCGAACTCACCATCGCGCAACAGCAGCTTGGCGAGATAGACGCCGAAGCCTCCGCCCAGCCAGCTGCCGATCAGAAGAATCAGGGCCATTTTGAAGTCGATGTTGCCATGGCGCCAATGCAGGTAGCTCGCTCCGGAAGCGGTGCCTGCCATCTGCGCCGCGCCGCTGGACACCGCTACAATGGGCGGAATGCCGGTGAAAATGAGTAGCGGCGTGATCAGAAATCCGCCGCCCACCCCGACCAGACCGGAGAGGAAGCCAACCACAGCGCCATAGAACAGAATCAGGACGATGTTGACGTCCATGTGCGCGATCGGCAGGAAGAATTGCATGAGAATGCGAGCGTTCGAAAAGAGGCGTGCGAAGCGAGCCGCCATTCTACCCGTTAGCGCAGGCGACTCCGCGCACGCCGGGCAGCTTTTCCTTATGACCACCGAAGTATCCTTGATGGCGTTTGCCGGCCTTGCGCGCCACTCGCACGCCAGGATGCTGCGCAGCACGGCGCTACTGCCTGCGGCCTGCGCGCTTGCCCGCTGCGGCGCCTCGCGCGAGCCCTTGCAAGGCGAAATCGCAAGGGTTTACCCGGGGCAGCATGAGCCGGCGCGGCCCGCATCGTATAGCGAAATCCCGGGCAAAAATCGCCTAAGGGTGCGAAAATCGCGGCTCGATTTAAGCGGGAGCGCAGCATGTTCGACCTGAGCGGCAAAGTCGCACTGATCACCGGCTCGACCAAGGGCATAGGCAAGTCCATCGCCGAGGAAATGGCGAGAGCGGGCGCCAAGGTGGTGATCTCCAGCCGCAAGGCCGAGGCCTGCGAGCAGGTGACCGGCGAATTCACCGCCAAGGGCTACGACGCGATTTCGCTTCCCTGCAACATCGCGCACAAGGAGCAGCTGCAGCAGCTCGTGGACGCGACCATGAAGCACTGGGGAAAAATCGACATTCTGGTGTGCAACGCGGCGGCCAACCCGGTATACGGGCCGACCGCGCAGGCGGGCGACGAAGTCTTCGACAAGATCATGGGCAACAACATCAAGAGCAACTGGTGGCTGTGCAATATGGTGATTCCGCAGATGGCCGGGCGCAAGGACGGCGTGGTGATCATCGTCTCCAGCATCGCCGCGTTGAAGGGCAATACCGTGATCGGGCTGTACGGCGTGTCCAAGGCGGCGGACACCGCCTTGGTCAGGAACTACGCCTGCGAGTGGGGGCCGTCCAACATCCGCGTCAATGCGATTCTGCCCGGCCTGATCAAGACCGATTTCGCCCGCGCATTGTGGGAAAACGAGAAGGCGCGCCAGGCGCGCGAAGCGATGACGCCGCTGCGGCGCCTGGGCGAAGCCGAGGAAATCGGCGGCATTGCGGTGTTCCTCGCGTCCAAGGCAGGCAGCTTCATTACCGGGCAGACGATCGTCGCCGACGGCGGCGTGACCATCGCCTGAATCAGGAAGCGAAGAATCATGGAATCAACTGAGCGGCCGCAAGAGCCGAGCGAGTGGCATCCCTTCATCGGCGGGGCCGCCCGGACGGTGAAGCTATGGTTCGCCGCAGTCCTCGCTGGTCTGCTCGCAGCAGTGGCGACGCAGGGATTCCGCGCCCTGATCGAGGCGGTGGAATGGCTCGCGACCGGCCGCACCGGCGGCCTGGTGGCGGTCGCCCACAGCCTGTCGCCATGGCATCGCGCGCTGGTGGGAGCCGCCGGCGGCCTGGCCGCCGGATTGGCGCTTTATTGGGGCCTGCGCTGGGCCGCGCGCGGCCCCGGTGGCGCCAGACACCTGGACTACATGGAAGCCGCTCGCCAGGGAGAATACAAGCTCAACGATCGCACCACGATCGCGCGCAGCGTGTCCGCGCTGTTGTCGGTGGGCACCGGCGCCTCGATCGGCAAGGAAGGGCCGATGGTGCAGCTGTCGGCCTGGCTCGCCTCCTGGCTGGCGCGGCTGTTCCCCCTGTCCGTCGACGAGCGTAATGCGATCCTGGTGTGCGGCATCGCCGCCGGCATCGGCTCCGCCTACCATGCGCCGGTGGCAGGAGTGGTGTTCGTGCTGGAGCTGGCCCTGGGTCATTTTGCGCGGCATACCATCGCGCCGGTGCTGATCGCAGCAGCCACCTCAAGCGCGCTGATCTTCTGGCTGGTGGCGCCCGAGCCCTTGTACGTTATGCCTTCGGTCGCGCTCGTGCCGACCAGCCTCGGCGTCGCGATCGCCGCCGGCGTGGTCTGCGGCGGCCTGGGCTGGGCCCTGCTCGAATTGCTGGAGCGCTGCCGCAAGCTGTTCGGACTGATCGATTCCCTGCCGCGCCGCCTCGGGCTGGGCGGGGTGATCGTCGGACTGCTTTCGGCGGCAGTCCCCGAAGTCTGGGGCAACGGCTACAGCGTCGTGTCCGAGGTGTTGCAAGGCAACCTGGCCTGGGATTGGGTCGCGGTGATCATGCTCGCCAAAGTGCTTGCAACCGTCCTCAGCTCCGGCTCCGGTGCGATCGGCGGGGTATTCACGCCGACGCTGTTCGTCGGCGCGACCAGCGGCTACCTGCTGGCACACCTGGCTTCGATCGGCATCGATCCGACGGTGGTGGGCGACCCGCGCGTGCTCGCGGTGATCGGCATGGCCGCAGTGCTGGCGGCCGTGACGCACGCGCCGCTGATGGCGATCGTGATGGTGCTGGAGATGACCAACCAGTTCCAGCTCACGGTGCCGGTGATGCTCGCCTGCGGCGTGGCCTACGCCATCAGCACCCAGTTCGGCGCCAGACCGCTGTACGGCAATCCGATCGAGGCGCACCGCTAAGGACGCGCAACGAGCTGTGCCCGGCCGGTTCTAATTCGCCACGGCAATCGGCGGACGCCGCCGCCACAGCTGGGTCGCCTGCTCGAATGCGTAAGCGAGCTGCAGCACGCCGAAATCGTCCTGGTGCCGGCCGACGATCTGCACTCCCACCGGCAGCCCTTCCGCGGTGAAACCGCAGGGCACCGATATCGCCGGATGGCCGGTGACCGTGATGAAATAGCAGGACTTCATCCACGCTATGTAGTTGTCCATCTTGACGCCGTTGATCTCGGCTACGTAGGGCTGGTTGACGTCGAACGGCGGCACCTGGTTTACCGGCAGAATCAAGAACTCGTGCCGCTGCATGAATGCGTGCATGCGCTGGAACAGCGCGGTGCGTTTGAGTTCCGCCGCGCCTATGTCCGGACCGGAAAGCTTTCTGCCGGCTTCGATATTCCAGACCACCGTATCCTTGAGCAGATCGCGGTGGCGATCGAGCAGCTCGCCGTAGGCAAGCTCGAATTGCCAGGCACGCAGGGTCATGAAGATCCCGTCCGCATCGGACAGGTCGGGCGTCGCGTCCTCGATTTTACAGCCGAGCGCGGCGAAGGTCGCGCGCTGCGCGGCCAGCACCGCGGCCACGCGCGCATCCAGCGGCAGACCGCCGAGGTCGGTGCTCCAGGCGATGCGCACGCCCTTGAAGTCGCGCGCGAGCGGCCGTGCGAACTGGCTGCCCGCTTCGGCGATGGCGATCGGGCTCTTCGCATCCCAGCCGGCGATTGCACTCAGCATCAGCGCGCAATCGCCCACGGTGCGCGCCATCGGCCCCTCCACTCCCAGCGTGCCCCAGCCGGTCTTGGCCGGCCACACCGGGACACGCCCGGGGGAAGTGCGCAGGCCGACGACGTTGCAGAAGTTCGCCGGGCAGCGCAGCGAGCCGCCCATATCGCTGCCGTCGGCCAAGGGCACCATGCCGGCCGCAAGCGCCACCGCCGAACCGCCGGAGGAGCCGCCGCAGGTCTTGCTGGTATCGTAGGGATTGAGCGTCTTGCCGAATACCGCGTTGAACGTCTGCGAGCCGGCGCCGAACTCGGGCGTGTTGGTCTTGCCTATGGAAATCGCCCCCGCCGCCTGCAGCCGGTCCACGAGCAGCAGGTTCTGATCCGGAACGAAGTCCCTGAATATGGGTGAACCGAAGGTGGTACGCATGCCGCGCGTCAGGAACAGATCCTTGTGCGCCACGGGCAGGCCGTGCAGCGCCCCGAGCGCTTCGCCCCGCGCCTGCTTCTCGTCCGCCGCGCGCGCCTGCGCCAGG
>JAKAIH010000299.1 GCA_021825225.1 Pseudomonadota bacterium | reverse complement strand
CCGGCAAGAAGCGTATGAAGCAGGTGGGCAACGTGGAAATTCCGCAGGAGGCCTTCCTCGCGATCCTGCAGGTCGACTAAGAAGCCGTTGCATGATTGCTGCAAATGTAATGAGGTCTAAGAGTCCGTAGACTGATGAGGGGATACATCCCCTCATACGCCCCCAAATCGGCCGCTGCAAAATCCATTTTGCAGCGGGCTTTAAGGAGACTAGATGAATTTCGCACTGCTGCTGTTCAGCCTGCTGGTGGTCACCGGCATTGTCACTGCCATGGATGCGGTTTATTTCGGCAAGCGCCGCGCAGCCGGAGCGCACGAGCCGTGGTGGATCGAATATCCGAAGAGTTTCTTTCCGGTGATTCTGATCGTGTTCATGCTGCGCTCCTTTCTGGTGGAGCCGTTCAAGATTCCTTCCGGATCGATGATTCCGACGCTGCTCGTCGGCGATTTCATTCTGGTCAACAAGTTCACCTACGGCATCCGCCTGCCGGTGATCAACACGAAAATCATCAGCATCAACGAGCCCGAACGCGGCGATGTGATGGTGTTCCGCTATCCCGAGGATCCGTCGGTCGATTACATCAAGCGCGTCGTCGGCCTGCCCGGGGACAAGGTGGCCTACGAAGGCAAGCGCCTCACCATCAACGGCAAGGAAGTGCCGGTCAAGGAAACGGGCGATTATCTGCTCAAGGACAAGATCCAGTACCTCAAGGAATATACCGAGACGCTCGGAAAGATCAAGCATTCGATCCTGCTCGACAGCAGCGAGCCCGCAGCTCTGCCCTATGTAAAACAGTTCCCGGAGCGCGAAAATTGCATTTACAATAATAATGGAGTGACGTGCACGGTCCCGCCGGGCCATTACTTCATGATGGGTGACAATCGCGACAACAGCAGCGACAGCCGGGTATGGGGCTTCGTGCCCGAAGCCAATATCGTCGGCAAGGCTTTTTTCATCTGGTTCAATTTCAGCGAGTTGAGGCGCTTCGGGCGTTTCAAATAGGGAGTCAGACAATCATGCGCAATAAGCAACGTGGCGTCAGTTTCCTGGTGATTTTCCTGATCGGCGTGATTCTGGCCCTGGGCGCCATCGGCGCGATGAAAGTCGTTCCCGCCTATATGGACTACGAGACCGCCAAGAAAGCCATCGTTGCGATCGCAGCCAGCGAAGGACGCAGCGGCAGCGTCGCCGATATCCGCAAGGCTTTCGATCGCTACGCCAACGTCAACAGCATTACGGTGGTGACCCCGGGGGACCTTGAAATCAGCAAGGACGGCGGCGAAGTCGTGATTTCCTTCGCCTATACCAAGAAGATTCCCTTGTTCGCCAACGTGTCGCTGTTGATCGACTTTGCCGCCAGCACTGCTCCTGGCGGCGCGGACAGTCAGTAGCCTCGTCCCCGGGTGCGATGGACTACGGGCCGCTACAGCGAAAGCTGGGATACAGCTTCGCGCAGGCGTCCCTGCTGCAACAGGCGCTGACTCACCGCAGCCACAGCCTCGCACACAACGAGCGCGTCGAATTTCTGGGCGACAGCGTCCTCAATTGCTGCATTGCGCACGAGCTGTACCGGCGATTCGGCGACCTGAAGGAGGGCGAGTTGTCGCGCTTGCGCGCGAGCCTGGTGCGGCAGGAGGCCCTGGCTGAACTGGCGCAGCAGCTGGAATTGGGGACTTACCTGCGCCTGGGCGAAGGCGAACTCAAGAGCGGCGGTTTCCGCCGGCCGTCGATCCTGGCCGACGGCCTCGAGGCCTTGTTCGGCGCGGTGTTCCTGGATGGAGGCTTCGTCGCGGCCGAAGGCGTGATCCGCAGCCTGTACGCGTCCCTGCTTGATCATCTGGACCCGCAAACCCTGGGCAAGGATCCAAAGACTCTGCTGCAGGAGCTGCTGCAGGCGCGCAGAATCCCGCTGCCGCAATATGCAGTCGTCGCCACCAAGGGCGCCGCGCACAAGCAGCAGTTTCAGGTGGAGTGCCATATTCCGCAGCTGGCGATCTGCACCACCGGCTATGGCGCCAGCCGGCGCATTGCCGAGCAGGAAGCGGCGCAGCTCGCATTCGAGCAGACGCGCAAGTGAAATCCGCCGATTTTCGCTGCGGCACCATTGCCATCGTCGGCAAGCCCAACGTGGGCAAGTCCACGCTGCTCAATCACCTGGTCGGCGAAAAAGTCAGCATCACTTCGCGCAAGGCGCAGACCACGCGCCATCGCATCACCGGCATACTTACCGTCGCGGACACGCAGTACGTATTCGTCGACACGCCCGGCTTCCAGACCAAGAATGCGAGCGCGCTCAATCGTCTGATGAACCGCAGCATCACCCAGGCGCTGCAGGATGTCGATGTGATTCTGGTGGTGCTGGAGGCCGGGCGCATCAGCCGCGAAGACCGGCAGGTGTTCGAACTGCTGCCGCCGGGGCGACCCGCGGTTCTGGCGCTAAACAAGATCGACCGCCTGGCGGACAAGAAGCTCCTGCTGCCCCTGCTCGCCGAGTTGCAGGCCGGGCGTGCGTTTTCCGACATCGTTCCGGTCAGCGCCAAGAGCGGGGAGCAGACCGCCGCTTTGCTGCAGGCCCTGCGCCAACACTTGCCGCAGCAGCCGGCAATCTACACTGAAGGCGAGTTCACCGACCGCAGCGAACGCTTTCTCGCGGCGGAACTGGTGCGCGAGAAGCTGTTTCGGCAGCTCGGGGACGAGCTGCCTTACGGCGCCAGCACCACGGTCGAGAAGTTCGAAACCGAGGGCAAGCTGCGCCGCATACACGTGGCCATCATCGTCGACAAGGCCAGCCACAAGGCAATGGTCATCGGCAAAGGCGGGGAAAAGCTGAAATTGATCGGCAGCGACGCGCGGCGCGACATGGAGAAGCTGTTCGGCGGCAAGGTATTCCTGCAAATCTGGGTCAAGGTCAAGCACGGCTGGGCCGACGACGAACGCGCGCTGAAGAACCTCGGATTCGAACCGTGAGCGCACGTGCACGACAGGACAATCAGTCCGGATACGTCCTGCATACCTACCCGTTCCGCGAGACCAGTCTGGTGGTGGAAACCTTCACCCGCTCGCACGGGCGTGTCGCCATGGTGGCGCGCGGCGCCAAGCGTCCGCGTTCGGCCCTGCGCGGCAGCATCATGGCGTTTCAGCCTCTGGGGCTTTCCTGGTCCGGACGCGGCGAGTTGCGCCTGCTGCTGCGCGCGGAATGGCAGGGCGGGCAGCAGCGTCTGCAGGGCAGGGCGCTGCTGTGCGGTTTCTATCTCAACGAGCTGCTGCTGAAGCTGCTGCCGCGCGAGGACGCGCATGAACAATTGTTCCTGGATTACCAGATGGCGCTCGCGCGCCTGGCCCAGGAACCCGAGCCGGGGGCGGTGTTGCGCCGCTTCGAGAAAGCGCTGCTGCGCGAGCTGGGCTACGCGCTGGCGCTGGAGCGCGACGGCGCCAGCGGCGCCGAGATCGATCCGGACAGGTCTTATGCTTACGAACCGGAACGCGGGCCGGTGGCAGTGAATGGTGCCGTGCCTGCCGGGCCGGTGTTCTCTGGAAGGACCTTGCTTGACATCGTGCGCGACGACTACCGCGATGCGCAGACGCTGCAGCAGGCGAAGGCCCTGATGCGCCTGCTGATCAGCCATCGCCTGGAGCAAAAGCCGCTCAACAGCCGGCGCATATTTGAGGAGCTGCGACAACTGTGATCGAACTCGGCGTGAACATCGACCATGTGGCTACGCTGCGCCAGGTGCGCGGCACGACTTACCCGGATCCGGTGCGCGCGGCACTGCTTGCCGAAAGCGCCGGCGCCGATGCCATCACCCTGCACCTGCGCGAGGACCGGCGCCACATCCAGGACCGCGACGTAGAGACGCTGCGCGCGCAGCTGCGCACGCGCATGAATCTGGAGGCCGCGGTGACGCGCGAAATGCTGCAGATCGCAGTGCGCGTGCGTCCGCACGATGTCTGCCTGGTGCCGGAGCGGCGCCAGGAGCTGACCACGGAAGGCGGCCTGGAGGTGGCGGGCCAGCTCGCGCGCGTACGCGAAGCCTGTCAGCTGCTCGGCGGAGCGGGAATTCGCGTGTCGCTGTTCATCGATGCCGATACCGCGCAGATCGACGCGGCCAAGGCAGCCGGCGCCCCGGTGATCGAACTGCACACCGGCCACTACGCCGATGCCGCACACGAGGAGCAGCAAGCCGAATTCAAGCGCATTTGCGCCGCCGTCGAATACGGCCGGCGCATCGGCCTGAAAGTGAACGCGGGCCATGGGCTCAATTACGACAACGTGGGGCCGATCGCAGCCGTGGCGGGCATAGCCGAACTCAATATCGGGCATGCGATCGTGGCGCAGGCCATTTTCACCGGCTGGGAGGCGGCGGTGCGCGAAATGAAACGACTGATTACCGAGGCCAGGAAGGCGTGATTCTCGGCACCGGCACCGACCTGATCGACATCCGCCG
>JAKAIH010000298.1 GCA_021825225.1 Pseudomonadota bacterium | reverse complement strand
GAGCAGGAAGCGCTGGGGCTGGAAGTGCTGCTGCGGCTCGCGCTTCCACGCGCGCGCCAGTGCATCGAACAGCGTGATCGTCCACGGCAGCATGCCCGCCAGCAGCACAGGTATGAAATAGTAAGGCGGCTGGTAGCGGCCATGCTGCTTGGTCAGGAAGCGCTCGAAATGCTCGTGGATGAAAAAGAAGTGAAAGAATTCCGGGTTGTCGCGCGACACGGCGACGAACCAGGGCAGGCTCAGCGCGAGCAGCAGCACGCTGCCTGCGGCCAGGCGCAAACGGCCGGCCAGGCGCCAGTCGCGCTCGATCAGGACATAGAGGAATAGCGCCGTGCCGGGCAGCACCAGACCGATCAAGCCCTTGGACAGCAGGGCCAGGGCCAGCGCCGCCCAGGCGGCGAGCATCCAGCGGCCGCGCGCGCGCGCATCGGCGCCGTCGTGCTGCGCCAGCAGGAAGGCGCACACTGCGGCCGACAGAAAGAAACTCACGCCCATGTCGAGCGTGTTGACGTGGCCGATCAGCACATAGAGCAGGCTCGAGCCCAGCACCAGCGCCGCGTACCAGCCGGCCGTGGCGCCGAACAGCCGCCGGCCGGTGAAATACACCATGAGCACGCCGAGAAATCCGGTGAGCGCGCTCCACAGCCGGGCGGTCCATTGATGCTCGCCGAACAGGGTATAGGCCACGGCAGTGGCCCAGTACTGCAGCGCCGGCTTTTCGAAATACTTGATGTCGTTCAGTCGCGGCGTCACCCAATCGCCGCTGGCGACCATCTCGCGCGGGATTTCGGCGTAGCGCCCTTCGTCCGGGTTGACCAGCTTGCGGTACTCCAGGTTGGAGAACCAGACTGCCGCAAAAGCGAGCAGCACCAGCAGCGTGCGGATGGCCGCGGTCTTCAACTGAACAGCAGCGCTGCGGCGACCTTGCGATCCTCCGCCGCCAGGATGTTGTAGGTGCGGCAGGCGGCTTGCAGGTCCATGACCTCGAGGCCGATGCGTGCCTCGTGGAGTGCGCGCGTGAGTTCCGGGCGCGGGAAGCGCAGGCGCGAGCCTGTGCCCAGCAGCACGATTTCCGGCGCCAGTTCGGCGAGCATGGCGAAATCCCCGGCGCACAGCTCATCGAACCCGGCCGGGCGCCAGTCGGTCAGAATGCGCTCGCGCAGCACCACCAGGCTGCCCTCGTGGCGCTGCCGGTTGATCATGACGTAGCCCTCGCCGTAGCCGGTGAAGGCGTTGATGCCGGAAATGTTGGATAGATGGAGCTTCATGATGGGGCGCAAATAAGCTAAAATTATAAACTTTTTCAGCACTTACCGCGACTGACGTACTACTAAAATGCGCCGCACCCTATGAGAGAATTCGAACGCATCAATCGCCTGCCGCCCTACGTCTTCAACATCACCAACGAGTTGAAGATGGCGGCACGCCGCGCGGGCGAGGACATCATCGACATGAGCATGGGCAACCCGGACGGCCCCACGCCCAAGCACATTGTCGACAAGCTGGTGGAGGCGGCGCAGCGCACCGACACCCACGGCTATTCCGTGTCCAAGGGCATACCGCGCCTGCGCCGCGCCATCACCGGCTGGTACCAGCGGCGCTATGACGTGGAGTTCGATCCGGACAGCGAGGCCATCGTCACCATCGGCTCGAAAGAGGGTCTGGCGCACCTGATGCTTGCGACGCTGGATCGCGGCGACACGGTGCTGGTGCCCAATCCGAGCTATCCGATCCATATCTACGGCGCGATCATCGCCGGCGCCGACATCCGCTCGGTGCGCATGACTCCGGGCGTCGATTTCTTCGCCGAGACCGAGCGCGCGATCCGCGAGCTGATCCCGAAGCCGAAAATGCTGGTGATCGGCTTCCCGTCGAACCCGACGGCGATGTGCGTTGAGCTGGAATTCTTCGAGCGCGTGATCGCGCTGGCCAAGGCGCACGACATCCTGGTGGTGCACGACCTCGCTTACGCCGACATCACGTTCGACGGCTGGAAAGCCCCCTCGATCATGCAGGTGCCGGGCGCGCGCGATGTGGCGGTCGAGTTCTTCACCATGTCGAAGAGCTACAACATGGCCGGCTGGCGCATCGGTTTCATGGTCGGCAACAAGGATCTGGTGCACGCGCTGGCGCGCATCAAGAGCTATCACGACTACGGCACGTTCGCGCCGATCCAGGTGGCCTCGATCGTCGCGCTCGAGGGGCCGCAGGACTGCGTCGAGGAAATCCGCCTCAAGTACCAGAAGCGGCGCGACGTCATGGTGAAAGGCCTGCACGAAATCGGCTGGATGGTGGCCAATCCCAAGGCCTCGATGTACATCTGGGCCAGGATTCCGGAGCACTACAGCGGCATGGGCTCGCTCGAATTCGCGAAGAAAGTGCTCAACGAGGCCAAGGTCGCGGTGTCCCCGGGCATCGGGTTCGGCGACTACGGCGACGATCATGTGCGCATTGCGCTGATCGAGAACGAAGCGCGCAGCCGCCAGGCGCTGCGCGGCATCAAGGACATGTTCAAGAAGGATGGTTTGTTGTGACTGTAATTGCCGTGGTGGGAACGAAATGAATCCGATCAGCGTAGGGCTGCTGGGCATAGGCACGGTAGGCGGCGGCGCCTGGAACGTGCTTGTGCGCAACCAGGAGGAAATCAAGCGCCGTGCCGGCCGCGGTATCCGCATCGTCAAGGTCGCCGACAAGGATCTCGCGCGTGCGCGGCAACTGGTCGGCGATCAAGCCGCGGTCACGGCCGACGCCTGGGAAGTGGTGAACGACCCGGCCATCGACATCGTAGTCGAACTGATCGGCGGCTACGGCATCGCGCGCGAGCTGGTGCTCAAGGCGATCGCCAACGGCAAGCACGTGGTCACCGCCAACAAGGCGCTCCTGGCGATGCACGGAAACGAGATCTTCGCCGCGGCGCAGGAAAAAGGGGTGATGGTGGCGTTCGAGGGCGCGGTCGCCGGAGGCATTCCGATCATCAAGGCGCTGCGCGAAGGCCTCACGGCGAACCGCATCGAATGGATCGCCGGCATCATCAACGGCACCTCGAACTTCATCCTGTCGGAGATGCGCGACAAGGGCCTGGCGTTCGACACGGTGCTGAAAGAGGCGCAGCGCCTGGGCTACGCCGAGGCCGACCCGACGTTCGACATCGAAGGCGTGGACGCGGCGCACAAGCTCACCATCATGTCGGCGATCGCGTTCGGCATCCCGATGCAGCTCGAGAAAGCTTATACCGAGGGCATTTCGGCCCTGACGCGCGAGGACATACGCTATGCCGAGCAGCTCGGCTACCGCATCAAGCTGCTCGGCATTACGCGCCGCACGCCCCAGGGCATAGAACTGCGCGTGCACCCGACCCTGATCCCGATACGGCGCCTGATCGCCAACGTCGAAGGCGTCATGAACGCGATTCTGGTCAAAGGCGATGCGGTCGGGGCTACCATGTACTACGGCGCGGGCGCCGGGGCCGAGCCGACTGCCAGCGCAGTGGTCGCGGATCTGGTCGACGTGACGCGCATGCACACCTCCGACCCGGAACATCGCGTGCCCCATCTGGCGTTCCAGCCGGACCAGCTCTCCGACGTCCCGATCCTGCCGATGGAGGAGGTGGTCACCTCCTACTACCTGCGCATGCGCGTGGTCGACCGCCCGGGCGTGCTCGCCGACATCACGCGCATCCTCGCCGACCGCGAGGTTTCCATCGGCGCCATGGTGCAGAAGGAACCTTCCGAGGGTGAAGAACAGGTGGACATCATCATGCTCACCCACCAGACGCGCGAGAAGCAGATCAATGCCGCGATCGCGGCGATCGAGAACCTGCCGGTGGTATCGGGCAAGGTCACGCGCATCCGGCTCGAAGAACTCGGGCGCAACTAGTTCAGGATGCGCTACGTTTCCACCCGCGGCGGCATGGCGCCGCAGACGTTCACGCAAATCCTCCTGGGCGGCCTGTGCCCGGACGGCGGTCTGGCGGTTTGCGAAAGCTATCCCCGGGTTGGCGCAGCCGAGCTCGCTGCCTGGCGCGAGCTGTCGTACGCCGAACTGGCCTACGAGATCCTGCATAAGTTCTGCGACGACATTCCCGCAGCGGACCTGAAAGCCCTGTGTGCGCAGACCTATACCAAGGCGATCTTCCGCACCGATGCCATCACCCCGGTCAAAACCCTGGAGCCGGGACTGCACATCCTCGAATTGTCCAACGGGCCGACGCTCGCGTTCAAGGACATGGCGATGCAGCTGCTCGGCAATCTGTTCGAGCACGTGCTGGCGAAAAGCGGCGAGCGCATCAATATCCTCGGCGCCACTTCCGGCGACACCGGTTCCTCGGCCGAATACGCGCTGCGCGGAAAGCGCGGCGTGAACGTGTTCATGCTTTCGCCGCAGGGCAAAATGAGCCCGTTCCAGACGGCGCAGATGTTCTCGCTGCAGGATGCGAACATCTACAATATCGCCG
>JAKAIH010000297.1 GCA_021825225.1 Pseudomonadota bacterium | reverse complement strand
TCCGTCAAAGGATGCGGGCATGTGAGGCCTGTGAAATCGGAATGGAGCGGGAGACGAGTCTCGAACTCGCGACCTCAGGCTTGGGAAGCCGGCGCTCTACCAACTGAGCTACTCCCGCTCGTGCGGCGGATTATAAAGCGTTTTTCATAGTTCTTCATCGGCGCGGGTCCAGGGCGCGCTCGCGCGCGCCTCCCTATTTGAACGGAAACGCGATAATCGCTTTTGCCACCCATTGGTCGCCGGCGTTTTCCATGCCGCGGCCGATGCCGAAGTTGATGTCGTAGCCCTTTAGGTCCATGTCCACCGCCGCGTAGAGATAATGCGCGCGCTCGGCCGCAGGCAGCAGGTGGTGCGCCGGGCCGTACTCGCCGTAATATTCGAGCCCCGCGTAAACGCCCTCGGCGGTCTTGCGCGCGACTTTCAGCGCGGGTTCGAACTTGGGCGCGCGGCTGACGTTTGCGGACAAATCGGTGCTGAGTATGGGGTTGAACGCAATCAGCCAGCGCTGGTCGCGGTAGCCGATGATCGGCCGCAGTTCCAGTGCGTAGCGGCTGTCCGCAACCCGCCGCGCCGAGTAGCCCAATTCGCCGTTGAGGCCCCAGAAAAAGCGCGCGCCTTCTTCGTGCGGAGCGATGTATTTCAGCCGGAATCGCAGTCCGTTGCCATACAGATTGCCTTCCTGACTCATTGCCACAGGCAGGTAGAGCCCGGCTTCCAGCGATTTCGTCAGGCCGTAGGAAAACTCCGGCGTGACCTGGAGGCGATGGTGCGAGAGCATTTCCCCTTCGAACTCGGGCTCCTTCGCGCCCTTCAGTGCGTAGTTGACATGAAGCTCCAGGCCGTACTGTCCGGGGTCATCCATATCATCCGTATAAACCTGGATTTCGTCCGGCGCGGCTAACGCGCCGGCGCTGGCCAGGCCGATAAGCACGGCCACAATCAGGTTGGTGCAGTTGCAAACCTTCATACCCATTCACTCCTTTCAGACGCGACTAGTCGCTCGAGTTCAGATGAGAACAATTCTCATCTAATTGAGCAAAGCTTGCAACTCATTTTTTGGGCCACGGCTCGTATTCGATCTGGCGAACGAAATAATTACCCATGATATCGGGCACTTAGCTTTCTGCACCGATTTGGACGGGGACGTCGACTTGACGTCGCCCGGGCCTTGTCCGACAATAGGAACCATTCGCATTTATGGCAATCTCTCATGAGCCCTGTTACGACCACGCTGACGCTGAACCGCCTGGATCCCGGTGAATACGGGACCATCCTGGAGCTCGATGCCGGCGACGAACTCTACCAACGGCTGGTGGCGCTCGGCCTCCGCATCGGCAACAGCGTGCGCCTGCTGCGCCGCGCGCGCTTTGGCGGGCCACTGCATGTCCGGGTGGGCACGACCGAACTCATGCTGCGCAGGCGTGAGGCGCACTGTATCCGCCTGACACACGCAAGCCCGGGCAGGCCCTAGGCCGGATTCCGATGAAGCGTATCGCGATGGTGGGGATGCCCAACACGGGCAAGTCGACCCTGTTCAATCGCCTCACCGGTGCCCACGCCAAGGTCGGAAACTGGCCGGGCCTGACCGTCGACTTGCTCAGCGCGAAGCTCATCGTCGGCGACCAGCTTGTGCACCTGATCGACCTGCCGGGAATTTACGACCTCAACGGCTATTCCGAGGACGAAAAAGTAGTCACGACGTTCCTCGCACAAAACCAGGTCGATCTTGCACTGCTTGTGCTCAACGCCTCCCAGATCGACCGACAGATCGTGCTGCTGGGGCAGCTGATGCGCCCGGGCCTGCCGATCGTGCTGGTACTCAACATGGTGGACGAAGCCGCGGCGCTGGGGATCACCATCGATGCCGAGGGATTGGCCGCGAAGCTCGGGATCCCGGTCTGCATGCTGTCGGCAAAATACGGCCAGGGGGTGGAGCAGCTTCAGCCGGCGATGCGTGCGGCGCTGCGCGAAGCGGTGGGCGCCGACGCCGCGAACGGCGGCAGGGCGAAGCTCGACGAGCGTCAACTCGAAGCCGCAGTGAAGTCCTCGGTGCTCGTTCCGGCGCAAGCCTCTCACGCGCTGACGGAGAGGATCGACAGGATTCTTCTCGACCCATGGCTGGGACTGCCCATATTCTTCGGCGTGATGTTTCTGCTGTTCGAGTTGGTCTTCATACTCGGCAAGCCGATCCAGGACGCAATGGCCTGGGCGTTCGCGGCCTTGCGCTCAGGCGCGCTCGAGCCTGCGCTCGCCGGCCTGCCGTTCGCTTTGCGCGGCCTGCTGCTCGACGGCGTCTACAATGGCCTGAGCACGGTGGCGAGCTTCGTGCCCATCATCGTGCTGTTCTTTCTGTGCATGGGTATCGTCGAGGATGCCGGCTACCTGTCGCGCGCCGCATTCCTGATGGATGCGCTGATGGCGCGCTTCGGCCTGGATGGGCGCAGCTTCGTCATGGTGCTGATGGGCTTCGGCTGCAATGTGCCGGCGCTGATGGGCACCCGCGTGATCCGTTCGCGCGGGCTGCGCCTGCTGACGATGCTGGTCATCCCGCTATCCCTGTGCTCCGCGCGAATGCAGGTGTTCGTGTTTTTCATCGCCGCCCTGTTCTCCGCCAAGGCCGCACCGCTGGTCCTGTTCTCCCTCTATGTGATCAGCATTCTGAGCGCCATGCTCACCTCGCAGCTGTTCAAACGCCGCTACGTCAACAACGACCCGTTTGTCCTGGAGATGCCGCCGTACCGCTTCCCGACGCCGCGCCAGGTAGCGCTGCGCGGCTGGCACGAAGTGCGCCATTTCACCCGGCGCGCCACACGCTTCATCGTCGCAGGTGTGGTGCTGGTGTGGTTGCTGACGAACTTCCCGCTGGGGGCGGCAGCCGGCGGCACGCAAACCTGGGCAGGGCAGGTCGGAACCCTGCTCAATCCGATACTCAGCCCGCTGGGTATCGATCCAAAACTGACCATCGCGCTCATTTTCGGCTTCGTCGCGAAGGAGATCGTCATCGGCTCGCTTGCCGTGATCTATGGCCAGGAAGGAGCGGCGCTGACCCATACGATCGCACACCAGATCGACTGGATTCAGGCCTACAGCTTCATGCTGTTTACCCTGATCTATACTCCCTGCCTCTCGACCATCGCCACCATTGTCACCGAAGCCAAGAGCCGCGCGTTCAGCCTGCTGGCGATCGCGTGGCCGCTCGGCCTCGCATGGATTGTCAGCTTCGTGTTCTACCAGGCTGCGCGCCAGCTCGCGGCCTGAGGAAGGCCGGCCGAATTGTTCCGGCAGGAAATCCCCCGCGTGGCAGCGGCTGTCAGGCGCGATGTTCTTTGGTTGCCAGCGCGAATGATCGCCCCTATATTGTCCGCATAGCCTGTTCCGCTGAGGGGGGACTCATGAAATCGGTGATGTATTCGGCGATCCTGTTTGCATTTTGCGGCAGCCTCGCGTTCGGCCAGACGCCGCCGGGCCGCTCGCTCGGCCAGCTCCTGTATTTGCCGATCTACTCGCATATCTGGCATGGCGAAACGAATGACAAAGGCCAGCCGATGAAGACGCTGGTTTCGGTTTCCGTAAGCGTCCGCAATACCGACCCGGTGAAATCGATCCGCGTGACTTCCGCCCAATATTTCGACACCGACGGAAAAAAGCTGAGGGATTACCTGCCGTCGCCGAAGCTGATCGGCCCCATGGCCACCTACGAGATATTCGTTCCGCGCAGCGACGATACCGGTGGTTCGGGTGCGAATTTCGTGATTGCCTGGAAATCCGACACCCCCGCAAGCCCGCCGATCGTAGAAGGGTTTCACGCCAATATTCCGGTGGGCAGATCGATCGCATTCACCACTTCCGCGCAGGCGATTCCCCCGGATTGAGCGCGGCAGAGACGATGTCCGCCGCTTCCGCTCAGGTCTGAAGATCGCGCCTTTTCTCCTCGAATTCCTCGCGCCCGATCTCGCCCCTGGCGTAGCGCATCTTGAGAACGTCCAGCGCGGTTTGCGAAAAGTGCGAATCCGTTTCTCGGTGCCGTGCGGGGTTCGCGATCCACACCGCCAATGCCACCACACCCGCAATCACGAATATCCAGAACACGACCCCGTGCGCGCCACCCATGCCCCACCAGTTCCTTCCATCGTAGCTGTTCCACATCATCGGTCTTCTCCGGCGCCAGATAAGCGGCTTGCCTCCGCCGCGGCGGCTTAGCGGCCCGCGCAATGGCAGAACGCCGCATCGCGGATTGGTTCAAACGAATTAAGCACCGCGGCAGCGCCAAGCGGCGCATCCTCCTGTTTCCCGGTGGTTGGACCCGTCCGCCCGGGAAAAGGTCCATGGCCTTGCCCTTGCGCCGATGGCGGTTGGTCCCGCAGTCGGTCCAATAGCCGCGGCGCTAACGCCGCTCTGCGGCATCCAATTTTCATCCCGGCGCAGCACCGGCGGCCGGCGACGCCGCTCCCGGCGTATGAAT
>JAKAIH010000296.1 GCA_021825225.1 Pseudomonadota bacterium | reverse complement strand
CAGCGCCAGCGCCGCGTCGCCGCTCGCGCCTGACAGCCACACCTCGTCGCCGACTTCGGCGCCGTCGCGGCGCAAGGCCTGCTGCGGCGGCACCGTGCCGATCACGGTGATCGAAATATTGCGCGGCCCGCGTGTGGTGTCGCCGCCGATCAATTCCACGCCGAAGGTCGCCGCGAGCCGGAAAAAACCCTGGCTGAACTGCTCTAGCCAGGCGTCGTCGGCCTCGGGCAGGGCGAGCGCGAGCGTGGCGTAGCGCGGCGCGGCGCCCATCGCCGCGAGATCGGAAAGGTTCACCGCGAGAGCCTTGTGGCCGAGCTTGGCCGCATCGGCGCCGGCATGAAAATGCCGCCCCTCGACCAGCATATCGGTCGACACTGCGAATGCTGCGCCGGCTTCGGCAGCGATCAGGGCGCAGTCGTCGCCCACGCCCAGCAGCGCGCGCTTCGCCGGGCGGGTGAAGTAGCGGCGGATGAGATCGA
This sequence comes from Pseudomonadota bacterium, assembly GCA_021825225.1. Lineage (GTDB taxonomy): Bacteria > Pseudomonadota > Gammaproteobacteria > Burkholderiales > SG8-39 > 2-12-FULL-64-23. The sequence goes on along the minus strand of JAKAIH010000296.1, from coordinate 3,986 downwards.
ATTCGGAAGGCAAGAAGGCAAAGCCCTCTACACGGCGGCGCCGGACCTGCGCGCCTTGACCTCGGCCACGCGCAGCTTGGCGGCAAGCTTGTCCAGCACGCCGTTGACGTACTTGTGGCCGTCGGTGCCGCCGTAGGACTTCGCCAGCTCCACCGCCTCGTTGATCACTACCCTGTAAGGTACCTCGGGTACATGGGCCAGTTCATAGGCCCCGAGAAGCAGCACGCCGCGCTCCACCGGCGAGAGTTCGTCAACCGGCCGGTCGAGCAGAGGACCGAACGCAGCCTCGAGCTCCGCGGCATCGGCGATGACGCCGTTCAGCAGCTGCGCCAGATACTTCTGGTCGGCCTTGTCGTAACCTTTGAACTCGGCCAGGTGCGCGCGTATCTCGTCGGCATGCTCCTCGGCCAGCAGCCACTGGTATAAACCCTGCAAGGCCAGCTCGCGCGCCTTATGCCGTGCGTTTTTCATTCCTGATTTCCCTGGCCAGATTGGCCATCTCCACCGCAACTTCGGCGCAATCCGCGCCCTTCTGCCGCACCCGCGCCAGCGCCTGCTCTTCGGTATCGGTGGTGAGTATGCCGTTGGCGACCGGCACGCCCGCGTCGAGCTGCACCTGGGTGATGCCGGCGGCGGACTCGTTGGACACGACCTCGAAGTGATAGGTATCGCCGCGCACCACGGCGCCCAGCGCGATCAGCGCATCGTAGTGGCCGGTGGCGGCGAGTTTTTGCAGCGCAAGCGGGATTTCCAGCGCGCCGGGGACACTCGCGAGCGTAATGCGGCCGTGCGCAACGCCGAGCGCAGTCAGGCGCTCCAGACAAGCGGCGAGCAAACCGGCGCCGATGACCTCGTTGAAGCGGCCGCGCACGACGGCGATGCGCAGATCGGCCCCGTTCAGATCGGACTTGATCTCCCTCATTGCTCCGCCTTCGGCTGCACGTATTCGGACACTTCCAGGTCCCAGCCCGCCATGCTGGGCATTTTGCGCGGCGTGGCCATCAGCCGCATCCTGCCCACATTGAGATCGCGCAGGATCTGCGCGCCTATGCCATAAGTCAGGAGTTCGACCTTCCCCGCCGGCCCGGGCTTGGACTGGCTCACCACGCGCGCGGCGAGTTGCGCCGCGCTTTCGGCGCAATTGAGCAGGACCATCACGCCGCTGCCGGCCGCGCCGATCGCCGCCAGCGCCTCGTGCACGCCCCAGGAATGCGTGCCCGGCGCGGTGTCCAGCAGGTCGAGCATGGACAGCGGCTCGTGCACGCGCACCAGCGTGGGCGTGTCGGCTTCGATGGCCCCGCGCACCAGTGCCAGGTGGGTGGCGCCGGAGATTTTCTCGCGATAGGCGATCATGCGAAATGCGCCGTGCGCGGTGGCGATATCGCGCTCGGCCACACGCTCGACCAGCGATTCGGTCTGGCTGCGAAAATGGATCAAGTCGGCGATGGTGCCGATTTTCAGGCCGTGCTCTTTCCCGAACTCGATCAGGTCGGGCAAGCGGGCCATGCTGCCGTCGTCTTTCATGATTTCGCAGATCACCGCGGCAGGCGTGAGCCCGGCCAGCGCGGTCAGGTCACAGCCGGCTTCCGTGTGTCCGGCGCGCACCAGCACGCCGCCCGGCTGCGCCGCTATCGGGAACACATGCCCGGGCTGAACGATGTCCCCGGGCTTCGCATCGCGCGCCACCGCCACCTGTACCGTGCGCGCGCGGTCGTGCGCCGAAATCCCGGTGGTGACACCGCTTGCCGCCTCGATCGAGACTGTAAACGCCGTGCCATGGGACGAACGGTTGTCCTGCGCCATCGGCGCAAGCTGCAGCGCCCGGCAGCGTTCTTCGGTGAGCGTAAGGCAGATCAGGCCGCGCGCGTAGCGGGCCATGAAATTGATTGTCTCCGGCGTGACGAAATCGGCTGCAAGCAGCAGGTCACCCTCGTTTTCGCGGTCCTCCTCGTCCACCAGGATGACCATCTTGCCGGCCTTGATGTCGGCGATGATTTCCTCGGTGCGGCTGATGCTCTTGTTCGATTGCTGCTCGAACAGGCGGTGTACCTGGTTCATTTTGCGGGGCTCCGATGGCAGGCTTGCGATTATAAGCGTTTCCCCGCCCACTCGCGGCAACCCGCGCGAACTTGAGCGAGCTCAGACAAGGCGCATTTACTGGGCCGGCGACTGGAAAGGCGAAACCGACGGCAAGGCCTGGCGCGGCCAGCATCAACAGCTCGCCGGCAGCTGGTGGCAGGACTGGGCGCGCTGGCTGGGCAGGCACTGCGGTCCGCTGCAGGCTCCGCCTCCGGCCGAAACCGAGATTTATCCGGCGCTGTGCCCTGCGCCCGGGACTTAGGTGCTCCAGCGCTAAGCCGAACTGCCCGGCCTAGTACGACCTGTGGCTGCCGCCGTATTCCTCGAACGGCGGCCTCCTGCCGACCAGCGCCTCCAGCATGATCAGTTCGGCATCGGTATGGTTCACCACCGGGGCAGGCTCGATCATCTGGATCGGCATATCGCCGCGGGCGTAGATATAACGCGGCGCGTCGTGATGGGTGGTGTGCACCGTCTCCCTGGCTTCAGGCATGTTGCTCGCCTGCAGGTCCACCACGCCGTAGCAGGTGCAGACGTAGCTGCGCTCGGCTGAGGACTCGATGTAAATGCCGGTGCCGCGTATGCCGATGGTGGCGGTGGGGGTGGTGATCAGGCGCGGCCCTCGCCCGAATACGGACAGCAGCTTGCCCGTGACCAGGCGCAGCGAGGCGATCGCCGTGTTGCTGCCCGCAGTCAGCAATTCACTCCCCCCGCGCAGAAGAAACGCGTCCTGGCCGACCACGATGACGGCGGTGCTCCCGCGCGCGGTGACAACGCTGTCGCCGGGCTGCACCGCAGCGCCCGCTTTGGCCGCGCTGCCGTTCACCTGAACTTCGCCCTCCGCCTTCACCAGGCCGCTGCGCCTGCCCGCGGCCAGCGCCGAGCGCAACAGCAGCGGCAGGGACGCGCCGCCGAGCAGCGCGCGCGCGAGCCACTCGCGCCGCGTGCGCGCGAACATGGCGCCGCCAGGTTTCCTGCTCGCCTCGCCGCGCCTCATGCTATTTCTCGCGCAGGTCGCGACGCAGAATCTTGCCGATGGGCGTCTTCGGCAGGCTGTCGCGGAATTCGACGTACCTCGGGATCTTGTAGCCGGTCAGCTCGCGCCGGCAGTGCTCGATCACCGACTCCTTGGTGAGACCCGGGTCTTTTTTCACGATCACCGCTTTCACCGCCTCGCCGGTCTTGTCATCCTTCACGCCGATCACGGCGCACTCGAGCACGCCGGGATGGGTCGCGATCACGCTCTCGATTTCATTCGGATAGACATTGAATCCAGATACCAGGATCATGTCCTTCTTGCGGTCGGTGATGGTGACGTAGCCCTTCGCGTTCATGTTTCCGACATCGCCGGTTTTGAGCCAGCCGTCGCGCAGCACCTTGGCGGTTTCCGCCGGCAACTGCCAGTATCCCTTCATCACCTGCGGCCCGCGGATGCAGATTTCGCCGGTGCATTTCTCGATGTCGCCCTCGCCCGTCCACAGCGGCAGCTCCCTGAATTCGTCATCGCGAATGGAAAAATCGGTGGAGGAGAGCGGCAGGCCGATGCTCCCGTTCCAGGGCGTGCCCAGCGGATTGATGCTGGCTGCGGGCGAGGTTTCGGTGAGGCCGTAGGCCTCGGTTAGATAGTGGCCGGTGACTTGCTGCCACTTCTCCGCGACCGGTTTGAGCACCGCGGCGCCGCCCCCGACCACGACCTTGAGCCCGGAGAAATCGAGCTCGCTGAAGCCGGGGGTATGCAGCAATCCATTGAACAGCGTGTTCACGCCGGTGAGCACCGACCACTTCCAATGCTTCAGTTCCTTGACAAACCCGGGCAGATCACGCGGATTGGTGATCAGCACATTGACCACGCCCAGAGTCATGAAATACAGCGTCGTCGTCAGGCAGAAGATGTGGTACATCGGCAG
>JAKAIH010000295.1 GCA_021825225.1 Pseudomonadota bacterium | reverse complement strand
GCAGGCGATGATTTCCAGGCCACCGATCGCCTGCCGCGGTACATTGGCCTTGGGAATGATCGCCTGGGTGAATCCCAGCTTGGCCGCCTCGCGCAGCCGCTCCTGCCCACGCGGGGCCGGACGAATTTCCCCCGCCAGACCCACTTCGCCGAATACCACCAACTTTTGCTGCAGCGGCCGCGCGCGCAGCGAGGACACGATCGCTAGCAGCACGGCGAGATCAGCAGCCGGTTCGCTGATTTTCACGCCGCCCACAGCGTTGACAAACACATCCTGGTCGAAACAGGCGATGCCCGCGTGCCGGTGCAGCACTGCGAGCAGCATCGCCAGCCGGTTCTGCTCCAGCCCGACCGAAAGGCGGCGCGGATTGGGCGCGTGCGCCGCATCCACCAGCGCCTGAATCTCGACCAGCAGCGGGCGCGTACCTTCCTGCGTCACCAGCACGCAGGAACCCGGCACCTGGCCGTCGTGCTGCGACAGGAACAGCGCGGAAGGATTGGATACGCCTTTGAGTCCCTTGTCGCCCATGGCGAACACGCCGAGTTCGTTCACCGCGCCGAAGCGATTCTTGAACGCGCGGATCAGGCGAAAGCTCTGGTGCGTGTCGCCTTCGAAATAAAGCACGGTGTCGACGATATGCTCCAGCACGCGCGGCCCGGCGAGCGCGCCTTCCTTGGTCACGTGGCCGATAAACACCATGGTGGTGCCGGTCTGTTTCGCCAGGCGCGTGAGCTGCGCCGCGCATTCCCTCACCTGCGCCACCGACCCCGGCGCCGACGACAAGGCATCGGAATACAGCGTCTGGATGGAATCGATGACCACGATTTCCGCCTTCGCCTCGGCGAGCACTGCCTGGATCTTTTCGAGATTGATTTCGGCCAGCAGCTGCAGGCCGCCGGAGTCCAGTCCGAGGCGTGTGGCGCGCAAGGCCACCTGCTCGGCCGATTCCTCGCCGCTGACATAAATTGCCAGCTGCTTTGCGCTCATCGCGGCAAGCGCCTGCAGCAGCAGCGTCGACTTGCCTATGCCCGGATCGCCGCCGATCAGCACCACCTGCCCCGCGACCAGTCCGCCGCCGAGCACGCGGTCGAATTCGGACACGCCGGTGGGCAGGCGCGGTGCCTCGCGCGCGCTCACCTCGGACAGTTTTTGCAGCCTGGAGGCGGCCGCGACGCTCTTGTAACGGTGGGTAGAAGCCGTCTCGGTCGCGGTTTCAACGAGCGTATTCCACGCCGAGCAGCTCGGGCATTGGCCTTGCCATTTCGGCGCGCTGCCGCCGCACTCGGTACAGACGTAGACGGATTTTGCCTTGGCCAAATTATTCCACTTCCACTTGCGGCACTCGCGCAGCGAGCGCACATAACAGCTCGTAACTGACGGTGCCGGCGCTCGCAGCAACTTCGTCCGCCGGCAGCCCTTCGCCCCACAGGATCACCGTGCTGCCGACGCCGGCCTGCGGGATTGCGCTCAGGTCCACGCACAGCATGTCCATGGATACGCGGCCCACGGTGTGGGTACGCTCGCCGGCGACGACGACCGGCGTGTTCCGCTCGTTGAACCCGGGTGCATGGCGCGGATAGCCGTCGGCATAGCCGCAGGCCACCACGCCGATGCGCATCGGGCGCGACGCCTCGAACGTGCCGCCGTAGCCGACGCGCTCGCCGGGCTTGAGTTCCTGTACCGCGATGACTTCGCTCGCCAGCGTCATCGCAGGCCGCAATCCCAGCGAGTCGGCGCTCTGGTCCGTGAAGGGCGAACAGCCGTAGAGCATGATACCGGGTCGCACCCAGTCCGCGTGCGCTGCGGGATAGCGCAGAACAGCAGCCGAGTTCGCCAGCGTCACCTCCCCAGGCAAGCCCTTGGTCCATTCAGCAAACCGCGCCAGTTGCTCCGCAATGCCTGCCGCGCCGTCCGCATCGGCAAAATGCGTCATCAGCGAAATCGATGCCGCATTCCCGCTCGCGCGCAACCGCTCGTAAGCGCTGCGGACCTGCGCCCCAGCGAGCCCCAGCCGGTTAAGACCGGTATTGAGCTTGAGCCAGACTGCGACGGGCGCGCTGAGCCGCGCGCGCTCGAACATTGCTATCTGCTCCAAGTCGTGCAGTGCCGGCGCGAGCCGGTAGCGGTCTACTTGCTCCAGATCAGCCGGCTGGAAAATCCCCTCGAGCAGCAGGATGGACTTGGCGCTGCCCGCTTCGCGCAGGCGCACCGCTTCGTTCAGATCCAGCAAGGCATAGCCGTCGGCATCGGACAGGGCACGCGCGGTGCGCAACAGGCCGTGGCCGTAGGCATTCGCCTTGACCACTGCCCAGATCCTGGATTCGGGCGCATGGCGGCGCGCGATGCCCAGATTGTGCCTCAGGGCGGACAGCCTGAGGCTGGCGCGAATCGGGCGCGGCATCTACTTGGTCGTTCGGCCTGGAGCGCAACTCACGCGCTCACCCTTTGACCGAAGTCTTCAGCCTGCCCTTGGAGAACTCGACAAAACTGGTGACCAGGCGCGAGCGGAATTTCTCCTTCGGATAGACCAGCGACAGCGTACGCGTGAGCCGCGGCGCCAGCGGCAGCGCCACCAGCGCGCCAAGCTGCTTTTCCTTGGCCACGATCACTTTGGACATGATCGCAAAGCCCAGGCCGGTTTCGACCACGCCCTTGATCGCGTCCGGACTACCCAGCTCCATCACGGTATTCATCTCTTCGGCAGAAAATCCGGCGCGGCGAAAATAGCTGTCTGTCACTTCGCGCGTACCCGAACCGGCTTCGCGGCTGACATAAGGATGCTGCAGCAGTTGCTTGGGCGTCACCGCCTTGAGTTTCGCCAGCGGGTGTGCCGGAGAACACACCACCTGCAGCTCGTCCTCGCAGCAGTCCTCCGTGGAAAGACCGGGCAGGTGCGACGGCGCCTCGATCAGGCCGATATCCAGGCTGTGCGCCGCGACGCCATGCTCGACGGTCTCGGAATTCGCCACCGTGAGCCGTGCCTTGACCCCCGGATAAGCGACCTTGAACTCGCCGAGCACCCGCGGCAGCATGAATTCCGCGATGGTCATGCTCGCGCCGATCAGCAGCAGGCCCTGCACCTCGCCGGTGAGTTCGCTGACGCGGGTATCGAGCTCGGCCGAAAGCGAGAGTATTCGCTCCGCATATTCCAGCACCACTTCGCCTGCGGTGGTCAGGGAGATCTTGCCGTGTCCGCGATCGAACAGGCGGGTATTGAAATGCTCCTCCAGCTGCTTGATCTGAAACGTCACCGCCGGCTGCGTCATAAACAGCGTCTCGGCCGCCTTGGTGAAACTGCTCTGCCTGGCTACCGCATGAAAAACCTGCAATCGTCTGTCCGCCATACTCCCCCGCCCGATCAATCATATGCTGTATTATCCTAGCTTATTGAATCATAAATCGGCGCGCAAGAACAGCTGATGAGCAATTTTCGCGATTCCCGGCGGCGTCGTGGTATAAGAAACCCTGCTTCCGATTCCAACAACCGATTCAACCATTTCCCATAGATGAACCGCGGTTTCTACACCGTCATGGCGGCGCAGTTCTTTTCGTCGCTGGCGGACAACGCTTTGCTGATCGCGGCGATTGCGCTGCTGGTGCAACTGCAGGGCCCGGCGTGGATGACGCCCTTGCTGAAGTTCTTCTTCACCGTGTCCTACGTGGTACTCGCGGCCTTCGTCGGCGCATTCGCCGACTCCATGCCCAAGGGCAAAGTGATGTTCGTCACCAATACCGTCAAGATCGCCGGCTGCGCACTCATGTTCTTTTACGATTTCTTCGCCCCGTTCGGAATCGGCCCCCACCTGGTTGTCCTCGCCTCCTACGCAGTGGTCGGCCTCGGTGCAGCGGCCTATTCGCCGGCCAAATACGGCATCCTCACCGAGATGCTGCCGCCGCGGCAGCTGGTGATCGCCAACGGCTGGATCGAGGGGCTGACGGTCGCCTCCATCATCATCGGCACCATGCTGGGCGGAGCACTCATCAACCCCAAAGTCTCGGCGCTGCTGCTGTCGATCGATGTGCCGCACATCGACACCGGCATCGATACTCCGCCCGAAGCGGCGATCCTGGTGATCTCGCTGCTCTATCTGATCGCCGCGGGATTCAATCTGCGCATTCCCGATACCGGCGCGCGCTATCGCCAGCAGTCGCGCAATCCGATCGTCATGGTCAAGGATTTCGCCGAGTGCTTCACCACGCTGTGGCGCGACAAGCTGGGGCAGATCTCGCTTGCCGTCACCACGCTGTTCTGGGGTGCGGGCGCGACGCTGCAGTTCATCGTGCTCAGGTGGGCCGAGCGCCGCCTGGCAATGCCGCTGAGCCAGGGAGCCATCCTGCAGGGCATCGTCGCCCTGGGCGTGGCGCTGGGCGCGGTGCTGGCCGGGCGCGTGGTGCCGCTGAAGAAATCCCTGCAGGTGCTGCCGGTCGGCGTGGCCATGGGTTTCGCCGTCATGTCGCTGATCTT
>JAKAIH010000294.1 GCA_021825225.1 Pseudomonadota bacterium | reverse complement strand
AGCTGGCTGGTCGAGCCCACCCGCGGCGGCGCCCGCGGAATCGGCGTGGCGCTGACCGATCCCGCACGCATCGCCGCAGCCGCGCCGATCCGCACCGATGCCGCGCTGAGCAATAGCGGCAGCGGAACGATTTCGGCAGGCAGCGTCAGCAGCACCGCGAATTTGCCCAATCCCGGACCGGTGATGCTCACTTACAGCGCGGCGACCAACCAGTTCAGCGTAGCCGGCACCAATCCGGGACCGGCGCTTGCGCCCTTTGCGTATACATCGGGCAGCAGCGTCAGCATCAACGGCATCAACTTCTCCATCTCGGGAACCCCGGCGGACGGCGACGTGTTCACGCTGACCCGCAACGGCAACGCGGTCGCCGACAACCGCAACGCCCTCGCGCTGGGCGCCCTGCAGACGTCCAATACCCTGGGGCGGGACGCGAGCAATGCACTGAGCCAGCCGAATTCCACGTTCCAGAGCGCCTACAGCCTGCTGGTGAGCGAAGTCGGCAATACCGCCAGGCAGATGGACGTGACGGCGACGGCGCAGCAGAACATGATCGCGCAGACCAAGCAGGCGCAGCAGTCGATCTCCGGAGTCAACCTCGACGAGGAAGCGGCCAACCTGCTGCGCTATCAGCAGGCCTATCAGGCCGCGGGAAAAATGATGCAGATCGCGGGCACGCTGTTCCAGACCGTGCTCGATCTGGGAAGATAGGGAGCCGCTCATGCGTATCAGCACCACCACCATCTACGACACCGGCATCGCCACCATGCAGCAGCAGACCGAAAAGCTGATGCAGGTGCAGCAGCAGATTTCCACCGGCCGGCGCATCCTGACGCCGGCCGACGATCCGGTCGCCGCGGCGCGCATACTCGAGGTCAACCAGTCGCAGTCGATCAACCAGCAATACATCAGCAACAGCGGCGCGGCCAGCGACAGCCTGTCGCTGGAAGAGTCGACGCTGGGGAGCATCACGCAGCTGCTGCAGAGCGTGCGCGACGTTGCGGTCAATGCGGGCGATGCGACGCTGACGCAGAGCGACCGCGCCAGCCTCGCCACCCAGTTGCGCGGCAGTTATCAGCAACTGCTGGGTCTTGCCAACAGCACCGACGCCGGCGGACAGTATCTGTTTTCCGGCTACCATGGCGGAACGCGTCCGTACAGCGAGGCCTCGCCGGGGAACGTCGTTTATGGCGGCGACCAGGGGCAGCGCCTGATCCAGGTCGGCGCATCGCGCCAGATCGCGGTAAGCGACTCGGGCTCCGACGTGTTCCAGCGCATCCGCACCGGCAACGGGACCTTCGCCACGCAGGCGGCCGCCGGCAACGGCGGGTCCGCCGTCATCGATCCCGGCACCGTGCTCGATGCGCAGACGTGGAAAGCGGCGGCGAACAGCACCGGCTATACCATCAAGTTCGGCGTCAGCGGCGGCGTCACCACTTACGACATCATCGACAAGGACTCGGGCAAGTCGCTGCTGACCGGTGCCGCGCCGGCCGCAAGCCCTCCCTATCCGCGCAGCTATTCGAGCGGCAGCAATATCGACCTCAGCCAGCCGCCGGCATTCGACCTCGGCCTGCGCGTGAGCATCGCGGGCGCGCCCAAGGACAACGACAGCTTCAGCGTCACGGCAAGCAAGAATCAGGATGTGTTCAAGACCATCGACGACCTCGCCAACCTGCTGCAGACTTCCGCCGGCGGCGCGCAGCTGACCAACGGCCTCACGGTGGCGCAGGGCAACCTCGACAACGCGCTGGAAAACATCCTTACGGTGCGCGCTTCGGTCGGTGCGCGCATGAAGGAGCTCGACACGGCGAAAAGCACCGGCGACGACCGCGCGCTGCAATACAGCGACACGCTGTCGCGCCTGCAGGACGTGGACTACGCCAAGGCGGCCTCCGAACTCACGCAGCAGCAGGTGAACCTCCAGGCGGCGCAGAAATCCTTCACCATGGTGTCGGGGCTGTCGCTGTTCAATTACCTGACGCCGTGAACACCATCCGCATGATGCGTGCTTCGCTCTGCCTTGCCGCTGCGCTGAGCGCAGGCTGCGCCGCGATCAGCAACAATCCCGGCGCCGTCGATGCCTCGGGCAATCCGGTCGGCACGCTGATCGCGAACAAGTCGCTGCAGCTCACGCGCACCGTGAGCCTGAGCGCCGAGAATCTGGTGCTCGGCACCACGCTCTACTGGCTGGTGGACCCGCTGGCGCCGAACTGGCAGCTGCAGCAGGAGGCGCTGGGTGCAGACCGCGTGCGCATCGCGCTGCGCAAGAAGCGCTTCAGCAGCGGCGGCGACGGCGAGGCGGCGCAACTGTTCGCGCGCCGCGCCGGGCAGATCGCGCACGAGGGCGGCTATGCCGGCTACACCGTGATGGAATACACCGAAGGCGTCGAGTCCACGCTGCCGCTGGCCGAACGCGTGGCGCAGGGCGTCATCCAGCTCAACAAGCCCTGACCGCCGGCGTCCTGCGCGCGGGCCGCGCCCGGTTTCTAGCGCAGCGCGGCGGCGATGCGCAGCATTGCGCTGAAACCGTCCGTGAACATGCGCTCGAAGCCCGGCGCGAAATACGGCAGCGACAGGTAGAGCATCAGGATGCCGATCAGGATGGTGAGCGGAAAGCCGACCGCGAAAATATTGAGCTGGGGCGCGGCGCGGGTGAGCACGCCCAGGGCGAGGTTGGCGATGAGCAGCGCCGCCAGCAGCGGCAGCGCCAGCGCCAGGCTGTAGGAAAAAATGCTTCCGCCCCATTCCGCCATGGCGCGCAGCCCGGTCGGGGCCGAGAGCGGGGCGAGCGGCAGCACCTGAAAACTCTCGACCAGCGCCGAAAGCAGCAGCACGTGGCCGTCGATGGCGAGGAAGGCCAGGCTGACGACGACGCCGAGAAACTGCCCGATCACCGGTATCATCCCCGGCACCGAGGCGTCGTACAGGGTGGCGAAGCCGAGACCCATCTGCAGCCCGATGAATTCGCCGGCCATCTCCGCCGCATGGAAAATAATCTGCATCGCCAGACCCATGGCGCTGCCGATCAGTATTTGCTGCGCCAGGATCAGCAGGCCCTGGGCCGAAGCCGGATCGGTGCCGGGCGCGGCGGGAAGCAGCGGCGCGACCAGCACCGTGATGAACAGGCCGAGCCCGATTTTGACGTTCGCCGGCACGCTCGGGTTGCCGCTGATCGGCGCGCTCGCGACCAGGGCCAGGATGCGCGCCAGCGGCCAGACAAAGGCGGCGAGCCAGGCGTACAGCTGTGCGGAGGTGACGCTGATCATCCTGCGCCGGGCGCTCAGCCTATCATTGCGGGAAGGTTGGTGAACAGCTCGCGCATGTAATCGAGCATGATGCCCAGCATCCACGGACCGAACAGCACCAGCACCACGAATATCGCCACCAGCTTGGGGATGAAGGACAGGGTCATTTCGTTGATCTGCGTCGCCGCCTGGAACACGCTCACGATGAGGCCGGTGAGCAGCGCCGCGAGCAGCGGCGGTGCCGCCATCATCAGGGTGACCAGCAGCGCCTGCTGCGCGATGGTGAGTACGCTCTCCGGGCTCATGCGAAGCCGCGCGGGTTCAGGTGTGGAAACTCTGGACCAGCGAACCGATCAAGAGGTTCCAGCCGTCGGCGAGCACGAACAGCATGATCTTGAACGGCAGCGAAATGGTGGCGGGCGACATCATCATCATGCCCATGGACATCAGCACGCTCGCCACCACCATGTCGATGATCATGAACGGCAGAAACACCAGGAATCCGATCTGGAACGCGGTCTTCAGCTCGCTGGTGACATAGGCCGGGATCAGGATCTTGAGCGGCAGCTGCGACGCGTCCTGCATCGGCGGCTGGTTGGCGACGCGCGCGAACAGCGCGAGGTCCGTTTGCCGCGTCTGGCGCAGCATGAACGCGCGCAGCGGCACCGCGCCTTTTTCCAGCGCTTCGCTGAAGCCGATCTTGTTCTCCGCCAGCGGCTGGTAGGCCTCGACGTAAATGCGGTCGAGCACCGGGGACATCACGAACAGCGTGAGGAACAGCGACAGTCCGATCAGCACCTGGTTGGAGGGTGTGGACTGCAGCCCGAGCGCGTGGCGCAGCATCGACAGCACGATGACGATGCGGGTGAAACTGCTCATCAGCAGCAGGACCGAAGGCAGGAACGACAGCGCCGTGAGCATCAGCAGCGTCTGCACGCTCAGCGTATAGGTCTGGCCTCCGCCAGCGGCAGGCGCGCTGCTGAACGCAGGCAGCGACAGGCCCTGCGCCAGCACCGGCGCGGCGAGCAGCAGGCCCAGCAGCAGGGCGCCGAAGCGCAGCGTGGCGCGGCGGCCTATTGCGTTCATGGCGCATCGCAGGCAGCGCTGCGCAAGGCCGGACATGCTATTGGCCATGCGTGCGCCGTTCGGTCATGCGGCGCAGCCGCGCGGCGAAACCCGCTTCCGCGCGGGCCGGCGCCTCGGGCGCGGCGGCGGGCTCGG
>JAKAIH010000293.1 GCA_021825225.1 Pseudomonadota bacterium | reverse complement strand
CGATCTAGTAGTCGTGGTACCGCCGCCAGCGCCCGTGGTCGGAGTCGTGGTATCGCTGCTACCTCCCCCGCCGCAGGCCGCCAGCGTGCCGACCATCATGGCCGTAAGTCCCCATCTGAAGATCTTGGATTTCATTACCTTCTCCCTCGTTTGCAAAACCGCTAGAGCGACCCCGGATGGAATCGCGCCCTTGACCATTTGCCGCATTGACCGAACCTCGATTTGCATCACCCCTGCCAACATGGGCGTTAACCCTGATTGCGTTAACCCTGATTGCAATGAGCCCATGTGTATGCTAGTTGGAGGTTACTCGCGGCATCCAATCCAGGTTTGATGTAGATCAAACGGTCTGCATTTCCGCCTGCGCGGAATTGAACCTTGACCTGCATCTGTTGCCGCAGTCAGATTCCTGAGGAAATTAGTCGGATTCGTCCGGACTGCGCTGCGTGGATTGCTGCATCGATCGCCCATTGCGGACGAAAGAAGCCCGCGGCGCGACGGCCTTGCGGCCTACCGCGCCCCGGAACTCGAAGAATCGCGGATCAGGGATACAGCCCGCGCAAATGCCGCGCTTCGAGGATGCGCCTGCAGGCCAGCGTGAACGCCGCGGTGCGCAGCGTCACGCGCGCCGCGGCGGCCGCTTCCCACAGGCCGTTGAAGGCGTCGCTCATGATCTTGTCCAGCCGGCCGTTGACTTCTTCCTCGGTCCAGAAATAGCTGGAAATGTCCTGCACCCATTCGAAATAGCTGACGGTGACGCCGCCGGCGTTGGCGATCACGTCCGGCACCACCACGATGCCGTTCGCGGCGAGCAGATCGTCGGCTTCCGGCGTGGTCGGCCCGTTCGCTCCTTCGAGCAGCACGCGCGTGCGTATCCTGCCGGCATTGGCGGCCGTAACCTGGTTCTCCAGCGCCGCGGGAATCAGGAACTCCGACTCGATTTCCCAGAACGCGGCGTCAGGGATCAGCGTCGCGCCGGCAAACTCGCCCAGCGGGCGCCGCGCGTCCTGATGCGCGCCAAGCTTCGCAACATCGATCCCGGCCGGATTGTGCAGCGTGCCCTCCACGGTCTGCACCGCGATCAGTTTCGCGCCGGCCTCGGCAAAGCAGCGCGCCGCGGCATTGCCCACATTGCCGAAGCCCTGCACGCACACGCGCGCGCCCGCAATCGGCAAGCCGATCTTTGCCGCCGCCGTGCGCCCGCACACGAACACACCGCGCCCGGTGGCGTCGCGACGCCCGCGGCTTCCGCCCAGGGACAGCGGCTTGCCGGTGACGACTGCGGTCGAGGTCGCGCCGTGCATCATGGAGTAGGTGTCCATCATCCAGGCCATGATCTTTTCGTTGGTGTTGACGTCCGGCGCCGGGATGTCCTTGTCCGGGCCGATGACGATGCCGATTTCGCTGGTATAGCGCCGCGTCAGGCGCTCCAGTTCGGGCTCGGACAGCTGGCGCGGGTCCACGCGCACCCCGCCCTTGGCGCCGCCGAAAGGCACGCCGATGACGGCGTTCTTTATGCTCATCCAGCCGGCCAGGGCCATCACCTCGGACAAGCAGACGTCCTGATGAAAGCGCACGCCGCCCTTGCCCGGGCCGCGCGAGGTGTTGTGCTGCACGCGATAGCCCTCGAAGTGCGCGACCCTGCCGTCGTCGAGCTTGATCGGAATATCGACAATGAGGATGCGCTTGGGGCGCTTCAGCGTTTCGACCAGATACGCGAGTTCGCCCAGCGTAGACGTGGCGCGATCGACCTGCTGCAGGAACACGCCCCAGGAACCTACGCCCTCCGGTTCGAGGTAGGAAGGCAATGCATGGATTGGATTCATTTACGGACCTTCGAAATATGTCATTCTGAGCCAGGCGAAGAACCTGCTTTCCTGCACGCGCGCAAAGGCAGATTCTTCGGCCTGCAGCCTCAGAATGACAATATTGAAGTTCTCAAGGACGCAGGCAGGCAATCCATCAGCGTCAAATGAAGTCCGGGGTGTCAGGACTCCTTCGATTCAAGCGCGATCTGGCGCCGCAATTCGCGGTAGCGCGGCTCGCAATCCTCGCCAAACAGCGGATCGGCGCCGTGCGGAATCGCCGCCACGACCGCCTCCCAGTCGGCGGCGGTGAGCAGCTGCTCCGCGCGCGGCACGATATCCCGATCTTCCAGCGCGAGGTGGCGCCGGTAGTAAACAAGGTAGGTCGCAGCCGCAGCTTCCACTTTCGCGCGTTCGACCACCACGTCGTCGACCACCTGTTCGAGATACTTGAGCAGTTCGCTGCCGGCGGCGGCTATCACCCGATGCTCCTGCAGCAGCTGATCGACCATGGTTCTGATCTGCGGGTCGCGTTCGGCCAGGCGGGAAAAAGCCACGTCCTCGCGCGGATGGTGATGGCGATCGGGAAAGTAACGCAGGTAACTTACCAGATCGAGCATCAGCTCGAAATTCGGCTGGTTGTCGGCGTGGAATGCGACGACCTGCCGCTCCAGCAGGTCCAGCAACCGGGAGAAATGCCTGTGCTCGGCATGCCACAGAGCGATCGAATCAGACATGCTGTCTCCTGTATGAGTATCAGCTAGCGCATGCCGGGGCCGGGGCCGGGGCCTGGGCCTGAGCCACCTGAGCCACCGCCAACGCCACCACCGCTGCCGCGGCCACCGCCGCGGCCGCCGCCGCTGCGACCGAGGGGCCTGCGGCCGCGGTTCCTCGGAGGATTGCGGGATTTTTCCGGCCGCGGCATCTGCTGCCCTCTGGGCCGCGCATTTCTCGGAGCCGCGCCCTGGCTCTTGCCGCCGACCATGGATTGCACCCGCTTGATTTCGTTCGCCACCGCTTCGACGTTGATCGCATGCACCGTGTCCGGACCATGCTGGCGCAGAGCTTCCTTCTCCTGCTCGAGCAGCGTGTGCAATTTGCGCAGTGCCTCGCTGCACGCCGCCGCCAGGCCGGATTCCTGCTCGGTTCCCTGTCGATGCATCTCGATCGCGGCAATGTCGTCGGTCACTTCGTCGCTTGCCATTCGTATGCTCATGCCAATAGCTCTCCGTATTTTCCCCTAGGGAACGCGCTCAAACGCTGCGGTGGCACCCAGTGCCTGCTTGCGGCGCGCGGCTTGCGCCGTGCCTTGTGCGGCACCCTGCCGCTTCAGAACTCCGCCCAAGGTGCAAGCCACGGCTCGCTGACAAAAAAACCCGGGGGGCGGGTCCGGGGCCTGGCCGCTTCTGCGGCGGCGAAACCCTCAGTTGCGAATCATACTATAAACGACTTGCCGGCTCGCACTGCGGCATTTGATCAAGGTCAAGCTTCAGCCTCATTTACCTGGTTTCACCGCGATGCCGCGGCGCCGGGCGTCCGCCCGCCCTAGCGCACCGTGACGACCAGCTTCTGGTAGAGGCCGCCATAGTACGTTTCCTTACGCACCTGCTCCGCGCTCACGCTCTCGGGCAGCCACTGTGCGATTTCATGCCGCCACAGGTCGAGCGCGAAGGGCTCGAGCGTGCGCAGCACCGGGCGAAACAGATAGCGCAAGGGGTGCAGGCGCCGCGGCAGGTGATAGTCGACCAGCACCAGCTTGCCGCCGGGCTTGAGCACGCGCAGCGCTTCGCGCAGCGTCTGCGCGCGCGCCGCGGCCGGCTGCTCGTGCAGCAGAAAGAATATGACGACCTGATCGTAGCTCGCATCGTCGAAGCCGAGCGCGGTCGAGTCGCGCTGATGCAGCGTCACCGGCGCCGAGGCCGGGAGCTTCGCGCGCAAATTGCGCAGCTGGATCGGCAGTACGTCGACCACATCGAGGGCGCCGCCCGGCGCCACGCGCGCCGCGAGGTGCTCGGAAAAATTGCCATAAACGCAGGCGACCTGCAGCGTGCGCCCCGGGACTTCGCGTCCGAGTTCGGCCAGCGCCGCGTCGCGCAGCCGGGCGAAATTGCCCCACAGAATCAGATTGACCAGCCACTGCCGCTCGAAGAAGCTGACGGCATTCGGATGGATGTAGGCCCACCAGTACGTCTCTTGCAGGTAGCCCGGAACGGCCTGCGGCCGCAGCGGCTCGAGCGCCTCCTGCTCGGCTTTTACGTTCATGCGTCGTTTCCCACCCTGAGTTGTATGTCTTGTAATTATCGTTACCGCAGGCCGCAATATGCCACATCCGGGCCGAATACATATCCATGATGCATTCAGGGTTTCCGCGCGGATCGTCCGGCGCCGGCGTCGCGTATTGCCGGGCCCGCGCATCCTTGACATTGCTCAAGCGCGCGCCATGCCGGCGGAGTAGCTTGGGCAGATGCACCACCTGCGGAGATCCGCCGTGCACAGCAGCAGCAACCAGGACACATCGCGCAGCACCGGCGCCCCGGAATTCGACCGGCTGATCGCCGCGCTGTGCGAACCCGCGCGCTATGGGCAGGCACTCAGGCGCGTCGAACTGCTGCAGACCCACATCTCCTGCGTGCTGCTCGCCGGCGACTACGCCTACAAGATC
>JAKAIH010000292.1 GCA_021825225.1 Pseudomonadota bacterium | reverse complement strand
CATCGTGGCGCTCAAGATCTGGGGGCGCAATGGACGCATCATCTACGACAGCGCCGATCCGTCCGCCGTCGGGACCATCTATGCGATGGAGCAGCCGCTGGCCTCGGCGTTTTCCGGCGAGGTGCGCTCGCGGGTCGTGGAGCAGGCGGAACTAGTAAGCGTATTGAAGGATAGCCGCTGGTCGCGCCTGATCGAGACCTACTCGCCGCTGCGCGCCGAGGGTGATCGGAGCGTGCTCGCGGTCGCGGGTTTTTTCAATACCGCCGAGGGCCTGGAGCGGAGCGTGCGCGACGCGCAGCTGCGCAGCTGGGGCGTGCACGGTGCGATCACCCTGGCAATGCTCGCGCTGCTTGCGACCTTGGTGAAGAAGGCAAACGACACGATCAGGGCGACGCAAAGCGAGCTCAATGAAAAAGTCGCGCAGCTCACCGCGCTGCTGGTGCAAAACGAACATCTGCACGACAGGATCAATCGCGCTGCCGCGCGCACCATGGCCCTGAACGAGCAGTTCCTGCGCAATATCGCCACGGACCTGCACGATGGGCCGGGCCAGGGGCTGGCGCTGGCGTCGATGCGCATCGAGGCGCTCGGCGACGTCTGCGGCAGCTGCGAACATGCGATCGGCCGGGGCGGCAACGTGCGCGAGGAGTTTCGCACGGTGCAGCTCGCACTGCAGTCGGCGCTTAATGACCTGCGCGCCATCCTGCGCGGGCTGCAGTTGCCGGAAATCGAACAGCTCTCGCTGGTCGAGACGCTGCAGCGCGCCGCCGCCGACCATCAGCGCAAGACCGGCGTCGCCGTGCCGCTCACGCTAAACAACGTTCCGGATACCACTCCGCTGCAGGTGAGAATTACGCTGTTCCGCGTGCTGCAGGAGTCGCTGGCCAACGGCTTTCGCCACGGCGGCGGCCACAACCAGCGAGTGGCGGTAAGCGGCTCCGCCGGCGCGGCCATAGTCGAAGTGGCCGATGACGGCCCGGGCTTCGATCCAGGCGCGCTGAAGGCGGATGGCCATTTCGGACTCGACTGGATGCGCGAACGGGTGGAACTTCTCGGCGGCAGTTTCGAGGTGCGCAGCGCTCCTGGGCGAGGGGCCGTGGTGCGTGCGTCGCTGCCCTTGACACAACTGGAGCACAGCGATGGCTGAGAGGACCAGTATCCTGGTGGCGGACGATCATCCGCTGTTTCGCGAAGGCGTGGTGCATTCGCTCGCCGCGGAGCCGGATTTCGACGTCGTTGGTCAGGCATCCTGCGGCGAGGACGCCCTGCGCATGGCCTGCGACCTGGTCCCCGACGTCGTCATGCTGGACATCACCATGCCCGGGTGGGGCGGCATTGTCACCGCCGAAAAGATCAGGGCCGCATGTCCGGCGACCAGGGTCCTGATGCTGACAGTCGCGGAGGACGAGGACAAGTTGCTGGCGTCGTTCAAAGCCGGCGCCCGTGCCTACGTGCTGAAGGGCGTTTCTGCGCACGAGCTCGCGCGCGTGGTGCGCTCGGTGGCTCAGGGCGAGGTCTACGTCACGCCCTCGCTGGCCGCGGGCATTCTGGTCACGCTTACCCGCAGTCCGGCGCCGCAGGATCCGCTGGAGGGTTTGACCGAGCGCGAGTCGGAAATCCTCAAGCTGGTGGTGCAGGGATTGACCAACCGCGAAATCGGCGACCGCCTGCATTTGTCGGAGAAGACCATCAAGCATTACATCACCAATATCCTGGAGAAGCTGCATGTGCGCAGCCGCATGGAGGCGGCGATGCTGGCAGTGCGCGGCTCCAAGTAAGCCCTTTGAGCCGGTCCTGCCTTGGTGACCCAGTCGCGGATTGAGGCGGCGCTGCGGCCTGCGAATATTCCCGGTTCATGCTAAACTTCTGGCCGCATTAAATGGCACGGCATACGACGCGTACCGTTAGGTTTACCCCCCGGTTTTGAGTAGCCGAATCCCGCGATCCTCGGGGTCGCCGGGATAGCGTATTGCGAAATCGGACGAACGTTTGAGGAAACATTGATGAAGCGACGTGCGCAAATTCTCGTTTCTAGGGCCCTGGTGCAGGGTACGCTGGCCGCCGGGGTGTTCCTGGGCGGGGTCGTGCCGGCTACAGCGGCCGATAGCGGCAGCCGCGACGACCTGCGCGCGGCGCTGGCCACCCCGCAGGACATTATGGAAGGAAAGCGCGTAGCCGAAGCTTCCTGCGCAAGCTGCCACGGTCTGAACGGCATCGGCAAGAGCAAAGACACGGATATGCCCAATATCGCCGGTCAGCGTCCGGCGTACCTCTACCGGGAACTGCGCGTGTACCAGATAGGCGGACGCGGCAATACGCCCATGAACAACGCGGTGAAGTTCCTGAGCGACGATGCCTTGGTCAAGGTGGCGGCGTATTACGCCAACGTCGATCCGGCGCAACCCGCGGCCAGCGCCGGCACCAAGGCCGGACCGGCCAAGCCGGATCCGCTGAGTGCGGGCAAGGCCGCCGCGTCGGGGTGCGCGGGCTGCCATGGCGACACCGGGATCAGCAGCACGCCGGGTATGCCGAATCTGGTCGGGCTCGACCCGAAATACGTCGTTGCGGCGGTGAAGGCCTACAAGGGCGGTCAGCGCAAGAACGACATGATGAAGACCCTGGTTTCTGCGGTCACCGACGCGGAACTGGACAATATTGCGCTTTATTTCGCCTTGCAGAAACCCGGCAAGGCCAAGACGCCCTCGCCGGGCAATCAGGCGGCGGGCAAGAGCGCTGCCGTGGCCTGCGCCGGTTGCCATGGCGAAGGCGGGGTCAGCACGGGCACCGCTCCCAGCCTCGCGGGCCAGGATGCGCAGTATTTCGTTGCCGCGATGAAGAGTTACAAGGACGGAACGCGCAGCGAGGCCGCGATGAAGGCGCCGGCGGCATCCGTCGATGATGGCACGATCAAGAATTTGGCTGCCTACTACGCGAACCAAATGCCGCACCAGCCCACCGTGCGCAAGCCGCTTACCACGGAAGAATTGGCGCAGCGCTGCGATCGCTGTCACGGCGTCGGCGGCAATAGCACCGACCCGCGCGCGCCGGCTCTCGCGGCGCAACGCGCCGACTACCTGCAGCGGGTGATGCATGCCTACCAAAAAGGCGAGCGCAAGAGCACGGCGATGACTGCGATGCTGGACGGCCTGGGCGATGCCGACATCGAGGGCCTCGCTGCGCACTATTCGCGGCAGAAGGCGCGCGCAGTCATATACATGCCGCTGCCGTCCAAGTAAGGACGGCGATTGAGTACTGCGCGGGCGCTGCGCTTGCGCAGCGCCTGGAAAAGGACGATCGCTGCAACAGTTTTCAGGGAAGAACCTGCGGTATCAGAATGTCGCTGGGCTCGCGGGTGCCACAGAAAAGTTAAAGGAAACCATTATGAGCGCAACCCCGCTGCACCGGCTCTACAACCATTATTCTGAACTGCCGTTCAGCATGCGCATCCTGTATTCCGGGGCGCTGTGCATACTCGGCATGGGTTACCTGTTCGCCATCATTTACCTGACCCACGTCTACGCCGGCCGCGACGGAAAACCGGGACTCAGCGAAGAGGATCTGGTCGTCGCCTATTCCGGCACCGGCAAAGGCTCGCGACTCGAAGCGGCCCTGCGCGGGCCGATGTCCACCATGCTGCCGGCCGAAGAGGCCAACGCGCTGGTCAGCTGGGTGCAGAAAGGCGCGGATCGTCCGACCTACGAGACCTTCATCAGGCCGACGATCGAAAAGCGCTGCATGACCTGCCACGACGGCAGCAACCCGCACCTGATCAACCTCGGCGGCTACGACAATATCAAAAAGGTGACCGAGCAGGACACCGGCACCGACATCTTTACGCTGGTGCGCGTTTCGCACATACACCTGTTCGGGATGACTTTCATTTTCTTCCTCGTCGGCACCATCTTCAGCCACGCCTACGTGCGGCCGCTGTGGTTCAAGTACCTGGTCATGGGCCTGCCCCTGCTCTGTGTCGCGATCGACATCAGTTCGTGGTACCTGGTGAAGATCTATCATCCGTTTGCGTATGCGACCATGGCGGCGGGCGCGGTGCAGGGCCTGAGTTTTGCCATCATGTGGGTCATATCCATGTACCAGATGTGGATCGGGAAGACCCCGAAAGCCGTCCTGCAAAGGAGCGAGAACCAGGGGGTGGTTATCGGTTGAGAACTGCCGCGGCGGAACGGTCCGCGGGAAATACGCTGATTCAGACAGCCCGGCAATGTCCGGGCTGTTTGCTTTCTTGAAGCGGCGGATGCGGCCATTACCCTCCGGTTAGGCCGAATGCGCGAACTGAGGGAGGGGAGGTTTTACGCCGCCGCGGTGCCGCGGCGCGATGGGAACACGGTTCGACAGTTACGATTTGACGGCGCTTGCAGCGCCGGCCGGCACCTATTTCGCCGGCTGACTGGCGTACCAGGACGCGAGGCTGTCGAT
Organism: Pseudomonadota bacterium; assembly: GCA_021825225.1. Lineage (GTDB taxonomy): Bacteria > Pseudomonadota > Gammaproteobacteria > Burkholderiales > SG8-39 > 2-12-FULL-64-23. The sequence goes on along the minus strand of JAKAIH010000292.1, from coordinate 36 downwards.
GATCGCGTTGCTGTAGGGGATGCTCATCCGGTGCAT
>JAKAIH010000291.1 GCA_021825225.1 Pseudomonadota bacterium | reverse complement strand
GTGGTACGGGACAAGGCAGACAACTGCATCATCATCTGCTCGATCGAGAACCTGGACCCGATGGGCGTGCACACCGGCGACTCGATCACCGTCGCGCCGGCGCAGACGCTGACGGACAAGGAATACCAGATCATGCGCAATGCCTCGATCGCGGTACTGCGCGAGATCGGGGTCGAGACCGGCGGCTCCAACGTGCAGTTCGCGATCAACCCGGCCGACGGCAAGATGGTGGTGATCGAGATGAATCCGCGCGTGTCGCGCTCCTCGGCGCTCGCGTCGAAGGCGACCGGATTCCCGATCGCGAAGGTCGCGGCAAAACTCGCCGTGGGTTATACGCTGGACGAACTCGCGAATGAAATCACCGGCGGCGCGACGCCGGCCTCGTTCGAGCCGACTATCGACTACGTCGTCACCAAGATTCCGCGCTTTGCGTTCGAGAAATTCCCGCAGGCGAACAGCCGCCTCACCACGCAGATGAAATCGGTGGGCGAGGTGATGGCGATCGGCCGCACGTTCCAGGAGTCGTTCCAGAAGGCATTGCGCGGCCTGGAAACCGGCGTCGACGGTCTGGATGAAAAAACCACTGATCTGGAGGTGCTCGAGACCGAACTCGGCGACCCGGGCCCCGAGCGCATCTGGTACGTCGCGGATGCCTTCCGCTGCGGCATGTCTTTCGAGCAAATTCAGGGCGATACGCACATCGATCCCTGGTTCCTCGCGCAGATCGAGGATCTGCTAAGCCAGGAGCGGGAATTGAAGGGCCGGCGTCTCGAAGAGATCGACGCAGGCGCTCTGCGTACGCTCAAGCGTAACGGCTTTTCCGACCGGCGCCTGGCCACCTTGCTCGCGACGACCGAGCGCGCGGTGCGCGAGCGCCGGCGCGCGCTGGGCGTGCGGCCGGTGTACAAGCGCGTGGACACTTGCGCCGCGGAATTTGCGACCGATACCGCCTACATGTACTCGACCTACGAGGAAGAGTGCGAAGCGAACCCGACCGGGCGCAAGAAGATCATGGTCCTGGGCGGCGGACCCAACCGCATCGGCCAGGGCATCGAATTCGACTATTGCTGCGTTCACGCGGCGCTGGCGCTGCGCGAGGATGGTTACGAGACCATCATGGTCAACTGCAACCCGGAGACGGTTTCGACCGACTACGATACGTCGGACCGCCTGTATTTCGAGCCGCTCACGCTGGAGGATGTGCTCGAGATCGTGGACAAGGAAAAGCCCTACGGCGTGGTGGTGCAGTACGGCGGGCAGACGCCGCTCAAGCTCGCGCGCGACCTGGAGGCGAACGGCGTGCCTATCATCGGCACCAGTCCGGACATGATCGACGTCGCCGAGGATCGCGAGCGCTTCCAGAAGCTGCTGCACCAACTCGGCCTGAAGCAGCCGCCCAACCGCACCGCGCGCAACGAGGCCGACGCACTGGTGCTCGCTGCGGAAATCGGCTATCCGCTGGTGGTGCGGCCGAGCTACGTGCTCGGCGGCCGTGCCATGGAAATCGTGCACGAACAGCGCGACCTCGAGCGCTACATGCGCGAGGCGGTGAAGGTTTCGAACGATTCACCGGTGCTGCTCGACCGCTTTCTCAACGACGCGATCGAAGTGGATGTGGATGCGATCTGCGACGGCAAGCGCGTGCTGATCGGCGGCATCATGGAACACATCGAGCAGGCGGGCGTGCACTCCGGGGATTCGGCCTGTTCGCTGCCGCCCTATTCTCTTGCGCCCGAACTGCAGCAGCAATTGCGCGAGCAGACGGTGCAGATGGCGCTGGCGCTGAACGTCGTGGGCCTGATGAACGTGCAGTTCGCGATCCAGAACGGCACGGTGTTCGTGCTCGAAGTGAATCCGCGCGCCTCGCGCACCGTGCCTTTCGTGTCCAAGGCGACCGGGCTGCCGCTGGCCAAGATCGCGGCGCGCTGCATGGTGGGCATGAGCCTCGATGCGCAGGGTGTGACCGAGGAAGTGCTGCCGCCTTACTACTCGGTGAAGGAGGCGGTGTTCCCGTTCATCAAATTCCCCGGCGTCGACACCATTCTCGGTCCGGAAATGAAATCCACGGGCGAGGTCATGGGCGTGGGGCAGTCCTTCGGCGAGGCTTTCGTCAAATCGCAGCTCGCAGCCGGGGTGAAGCTGCCGAAGGCCGGAAAAGCCTTCCTCAGCGTCAGGAACAGCGACAAGAACGCGGCGGTGCAGGTGGGGCGCGAATTGCTCGAGCTCGGTTTCGGGCTGATCGCCACGCGCGGTACCGCGCAGGTGCTGAGTCAGAACGGGATCAGGGTGACGACGGTCAACAAGGTGGGGGAAGGCCGGCCGCACATCCTTGACATGATCAAGAACGGCGAGGTCAGCCTGATCGTGAACACGGTGGACGAAAAACGCAGCGCGGTGCAGGACTCGTGGTCAATCCGCAACGGGGCGCTGCAGGGCCGGGTCACGTATTACACTACCATAGCTGGGGCCCGTGCCGCCTGCACCGGCATGCGCCATATCCAGGGTCTGGTACCCTACGCGTTGCAGGACCTGCATCAAAAGCTGAATTGAGCAAGCCCTGATTGAGTCTGCGGCCCAATCAGGGCTTGCTCTGATATGGGGAATCTACAAGGGGGCGTCGTCCCCTTGTTCAACCCTCTAACTGGGATAGTACCGACATGAGCAAGACCCCCCTTACGATCAAGGGCGCGGAGCTATTGCGCGCCGAACTGCAGCGTCTCAAGACCATCGACCGGCACAGCGTGATTGCAGCGATCGCAGAGGCGCGATCGCACGGCGATTTGTCCGAGAATGCCGAATACGATGCGGCCAAGGAGCGGCAGAGCTTCATCGAAGGGCGCATCGCCGAGGTCGAGAGCAAGCTCGCCAATGCTCAGGTGATCGACCCCAAGCTGCTCGACGCCGACGGGCGCTGCGTATTCGGTGCCACGGTGGACCTGGAGGAGCAGAATAGCGGCGACAAGGTCACCTACCAGATCGTCGGCGACGACGAGGCCGACATCAAGCACGGCAAGATTTCCATCGGCTCGCCGATCGCGCGCGCGCTGATCGGCAAATATGCGGGCGACGTGGTCGAAGTGCAGGCGCCAGGGGGCGTGCGCGAATTCGAAATCATCGACGTGCGCTACGAATAGCGCGCGACGGCCAGAATCACTCTCCCTGGTAGCTTCGTTTCGGACGCCGCGGCTGCTTGCGCGCGGGGCGCTTTTTCGGGGCGGACGCGGCCGGCTCGGGAATTTCCCGGTATACAACCAGGATCTTGCCGATGTGCTGCACCGGGGAGGCGCCGGCTTGCTCGCAAATTTTCCCAAGCATGGCCTCGCGCTGCTCGCGGTCGTCCCCGCTTACGCGGATTTTGATCAGGTCGTGCGCCTTCAGGCTGGTGTCTATTTCCTTGAGCAGCGCCGCCGACAGGCCTTCGTTGCCCACTGAAACCACAGGTCTGAGCGCATGCGCCCGGGCCTTGAGCAGCTTGCGTTCGGCCGGAGAGAGGGGTTTCATAATGGCAATATTGGCAAAACCCGATTGTAACAGCCTGACCAGGAGGGGTTTGACTAAGGGCGCGACGCTCCTTTATAAATCCCCGAAGTCAGCCAAGCGTGGAATTGTATCGTGACTGTAATCGGAACTACCTTGGCAAATCCGGACATCAGACGATGAGCCGCAGCAAAACCAGCAAGGCGTGGATGCGCGAGCACGTCAACGACCCCTATGTGCAGAAGGCCAAGGCCGAAGGCTATCGTTCACGTGCCGCTTATAAGCTGTTGGAAATGGACAAGAAAGACCGACTGCTTGCGCCGGGGCAGCTGGTGGTCGATCTGGGCGCGGCGCCGGGGAGCTGGTCGCAGGTGGCGGCGGCAAGACTGGGCGCCAAAGGCCGGGTGGTGGCGGTGGATCTGCTGCCGATGGAGCCGTTGCCGGGCGTGAATTTCGTCCAGGGGGATTTTCGCGAGCAGGAGGTGCTCGATGCGCTGTTGCTTGCCCTGGGCGGAAGCAAGGCCGATCTTGTAATCTGCGACCTCGCCCCCAATATCTCAGGAATCGGTGTGAGCGACCAGGCGCGAGCCATGTACCTGGCCGAGTTGGCACTGGAATTTGCCCGGCAATGCCTTAAACCCGGCGGCTGCTTGCTGGTAAAGGTGTTCCAGGGCGCGGGTTTTACCGAATTTCTCGCAGCCATGCGCAAGGCGTTTGCCAAAGTGGCGTCGCGCAAGCCCGAAGCCTCGCGCGGGCGATCGAGCGAGATGTATTTGCTGGGGAAGGGGCTGAAAGCCTAATGGCCAGCAGGGTGTGAAAAATTACCGGTGTTGCGTGAACTAACACCCAGTGCGCGCTAACCCTGTAAAATGTTTAATGAGCGCTAATAGTTGCGTAGGAACCCAATGAACAACATGTTTAAGAATCTCGTGATCTGGCTGGTAATCGGCATGGTGCTGATGACCGTGTTCAACCAGTTCAACACGCGCCAGGCGACGCAG